>DASSCU010000027.1 GCA_035697485.1 Actinomycetota bacterium | reverse complement strand
ACCTCGCCCGGCTTCTTCCCCAAGATGATCATGGCCAGAACCTCGTCCACGGTCACGTCAGCTTTGTCGACCGTCCCGACGAGCTTCCCCTGCAGCATGACGCTGATCCGGTCGGCCAGGTCGTACACGTCGTGGATGTCGTGGCTGATGAGGAAGATGCCGATACCTTCCTGCTGCAGCTGCTTCACCAGCTCGGTGACCTGCTTGGTCTCCGCGGGGCCAAGGGCCGCGGTCGGCTCGTCCATGATCAGGATCCGGGCATTGAAGTGGACGGCTCGGGCGATCGCCACGGATTGTCGCTGGCCGCCCGAGAGCGACTGAACCGGAACGACGAACGTCTTGAACTTCGGGTTGAGCCGGTTCATCAACTTCCGAGTCGCATCCTCCATGGCGCTGTCGTCGAGGTTCCCGAAACGTGTCGTCACCTCCCGTCCGAGGAACACGTTCCCGGGGGCATCGATGTTGTCCGCAAGCGCCAGCGTCTGGTAGATCGTCTCGATCCCGAGGGCTTTCGCGTCCCTCGGGCTCGCGATCGTCACCGGCTCGCCGTCGATGAAGATCTCCCCCGAGTCGGCCGGTTGCGCCCCCGAGAGGGTCTTGATGAGCGTCGTCTTGCCGGCGCCGTTGCCGCCGACCAGGCCGACGACCTCGCCCGGGTACAGGTCGACCGTGACGCCGTCGACAGCGTGGACGCCGCCGAAGGCGACTCGGATGTCACGCAGCTCCGCGAGGGGCACGCGCTCGGGCACGGCGTCGCTCATCTAGCCCCTCACCTTCCGACGGCGGTTGATGGTGTCGAAGGCCACCGCGGCGACCAGGACGATGCCGGCGACGATGTCCTGGATCGGCGCGGACAGGCCGATGAAGCTCAAGCCGTAGGCGAGTGACGACATCACCAGCGCGCCCAGGACGGCTCCCGGGATCGTCCCGATCCCGCCCGCGAACGACGTGCCGCCGATCACCGCCGCCGCGATCACGTAGAGCTCGTATCCCTCACCGAGATCGAGGGTGGCGCCGTCGAGCCGAGCGGTGGCGATCGCGGCGCTGATGGCACAGAGCACCCCCATCAAGATGAAGGTCTTCATGATCGTCCATTTCGTGTTGATGCCGGCGAGCTCCGTGGCCTCCGGGTTGCCGCCGATCGCATAAACGTACCGACCGAACCGCCGGCGGGTCGCGAGGAAGGTCATCACGATGATGACGCCGATGAGGACGATCACGGGCCACGGGACACCCGCCGGGAGTCCGCCTGCGGGGATCGTGGTGCCGGTCTCCTCGGCGTGCCGCTCGGCCAGCGCCTCCGGCCACTTGTAGGCGTTGAAGATCCAGATCAAGCCCAGAACGGCGGCGCAGCCGAAGCCCGCGACCATGGTCTCCGCCCACATCGGGCGTAGCGGGAAGCCGAACCTCCGCCGTTGCCGCCGGTTCAACACGACGAAGACGACGATCGCGGCGCAGAGCACGACGCCGAGTACCCAGCTCAGCGTCCCGCCGATCGAACCCTCGGGACCGCCGCCGAGCAGCCGGAACGTGGGATCGACGGGCGAGATGGTCACGCCCTTGGTGACCGCCCACGTGGCGCCGCGGAAGGCGAGCAGGCCCCCGAGGGTGACGACGAACGAGGGGACCCCGATGTACGCGATGATGAACCCCTGCAGTCCGCCGATCGCAGCGCCGAGCGCGATACCCGCAGCCAGCGCGATGATCCACATGAGCGGATGGTCGAAGCCGATCCACCCGGGGAGGACGTTGTGCATCAGCTGGGCGTAGGTCATGGCCACCACGCCCACGATCGATCCGACCGACAGATCGATGTTGCGCGAGACGATGATCAGGGTCATCCCGGTCGCGATGATCGCGATGGATACGGACTGCACGGCCAGGTTCACGAGGTTGACCGGTTCGAGGAACCTGCCGTTGGTCTTGATGCCGAAGCCGATGAGGATCACGGCGAGGGCGAGCACCATCCCGAAGACGCGGAAATCGATCTCCAGATCGCCGAGGAGGCGACCGAACCGCCGAGGACCCCCCTCCCTCTCGACCTTTGTGAGGGTGGTATCGGGGGCGTCAGAGACCTGGGTCATGGGCCCACTCCACGATCGGCCGCACACGTGCGCCCTGCGCCGAGGCTACCCGACGCAGGGCACACGGTCGAATCCAGGCGAAGGTCCGTTACCCGCAGACATCCACCGTCCCGGGCTCGACCCCGGCGCACACGATGTCCTCTGTCACCCAGCCAAGGTCGATCACGAGGTTCAGGTTGTCCCGGGTGATCGGGGTCGGCTTGAGGACGATCGACTGCACCTCGATCCCGCCGGGCGTCGTGAACGGCTGCGCCTCGACGCCCGCCTCGGGCGCCACGTGGTCCTGGAGATCGTCCGGTGCCACGATGTCTTCGAGGGCGACGCCATCTGCCAGCTGCACCGCGACCTCACCCGCAGTCTGCCCGAGCGCGAACGCGTCCTTCCACACCGACACCAACTGGGTACCGAGCGCCACCCGGTTCAGCGCGGGGTCGTCACCGTCCTGGCCTGTGACGGGCACGGTCCCCGCGAGACCCACCGCGTCGAGCGCGGCGACGACACCGGTCGCCATGCTGTCGTTCTCGGAGATGACCCCGTCGATCTCATTGTTGTTCGCGGCCAAGCAGGCCTCCATCATGGCGAGCGCGTTCTCCGTGGCCCAGTCGTCGTTGTAGTCCTCACAGACGATGTCGATGCCCGGGAACTGATCGAGGATCGGGGTCATCCCTCCGCGCAGGAAGTCGGCGTTCGGGTCGGCGGAGTGCCCCTTGACGATCGCGTAGTTGCCCTCGGGCACCACGGCGGTGATCTCCTCCGCCATGATCGTTCCGACCTGCTCGTTGTTGAACGTGATGTAGAACGCGTTCTCGTCCTCGATCAGCCGGTCATACCCGATCACGGGGATGCCCGCCTCCGTCGCCCTCGTAACTGCCGGCAGGATCGCTTCGGCGTCCTTCGCGAGGAGGATCAGCACATCGGCACCCTGGTTGATCAGGCTGTCGACGTCCGCGAGCTGCTGCTCCGACGAGTCGTTGGCGTCGGTCTCGATCACCGTTCCGCCGGCGGCCTCGACCGCCTCGATGATCGCCGGCCCATCTGCCTTTGCCCAGCGGGGCTGAGCGTAGTTGGTCCAGGAGATGCCGACGACGAGATCCTCCTCGCC
>DASSCU010000026.1 GCA_035697485.1 Actinomycetota bacterium | reverse complement strand
CGCGAGCAGCCCGTCCATGTTGAAGTCCTGCTGGACGAGCGTGACGTCGGCGGCGGGGTCCAGTCCGGCCTGCGCGAGCCCCGCGAAGACCTCGTACTCGTTGCCGAATCCCCAGTTGCCGACCGTCTTGCCGGCGAAGTCGGCAGGCGTCGTGATGCCCGAGTCCGCGAACGACACCTGGAGCGTCCCCGAGCGCTGGAACACCTGCGCGATGTCGACGATGTCGGCCCCGGCTTCACGGGTCGCCAGCGCCTTCGGAACCCACGCGACCGCGAAGTCCACCGCGCCGTCGGCCAGCGGTTGCTGCGGCACGATGTCGACGCCGCCCTCGATTAGCTCCACCTCGAGGCACTGGTCGGCGTAGAACCCCTGGTCCTGCGCCGCGTAGTACCCCGCGAACTGGGACTGGATGTACCACTGCATCTGGAAGCTGACCTGGTCGACGGTGCTGCAGTCGCCGCCACCTTCGCCGCCGCCACCACCCCCGCCGCCGTCGTCGTCGTCCCCGCACGCCGCCGCGACGAGCGTCAACGCCAGCAGGCCGGCAGCGAAGACCCCCCTTCCCTTCTTCATGCGCGCCCCTTCCTCCGGCGGGGCGGGCCCCCCGCCGATGCTCCCGTGCTGCGATGCGCCATCATGCCCCAACCTGCTCGACCGTGCTGATCCCGCCCGGCACCGCGAAGCGCTCGAGGACGAGCGCCGCGATGTAGAAGGCCAGGCCGAGCAGGCACGCTCCCAGGACGTAGGCCCAGGCCTCTGCGTTGTTCGACAGCGCGATGTTGCTCACGATCCGGCTCCCGAGTCCGTTCTGTGATCCCCCGAAGTACTCGGAGACGAACGCGGTGATCACCGATGCGGGCGCCGCGATCTTCAGCGACGTGAACAGGTAAGGGACGGCGTTCGGGATGCGCACCTTGCGCAGGATCGCCGCCTCACTGGCCGCGTACGAGCGCATGAGCTCCAGCTGGATCGCGCCGACCTCGCGGAGCCCCCGTGCGACGTTGACCAACACGATGAAGTAGACGACGAGGGTCACCATCATGCGCCGAGGCACCTCGCTCGTGACGGGATACATGTTGTTGAAGATGGCGACCAGCACGAAGATCGGCACGGCGTTCAGTCCGATCGCGAGCGGGGTCATCAGGTCGTTCAGTAGTCGGAACCGCGCGAGCAGGAAGCTCATCGCGATCCCGAGCGCTGTGCCGACGACCAGCCCCACGAATGCGTTCAGCCCCGACACCTTCGTGGCCTCCCAGATCAGCGCCGTGTTGGCGCGGAACGCGTCCCAGATCGCCGAGGGAGGTGGCAGGAAATACGTCTGGAAATCGAAGACCGCGACCGCCGTCTCCCACAGCACGAGGAACGCGACGCCGAACACGACGGGCGGCCACATCAGGCTGAAGAACGAAGCGCGAGGAAGTCTCATCCCTCGACCGGCTCCTCGAGCGCCTGCTCGATGTCGGGCTCGATCCCCGTGGTGTCGATCCCGCGGAGCGCCTCGCGTACCTCGGTGACCTTCTTGAAGAACGCGTCGGCCTCGCGGGTCTCGACGTCACGATGCGTCCCGAGGTCTACGTCGATCACGTCCGTGATCCGGCCCGGTCGAGGCGACATCACGACGACACGGGTGGACAGGTACACGGCCTCCGGGATGGAGTGCGTGACGAACACGACCGTGGTCGAGGTCTGGCCGCAGATCCGGAGCAGCTCCACCTGCATGTGCTCGCGGGTCATCTCGTCGAGCGCGCCGAACGGCTCGTCCATCAGCAGCAGCGGCGGGTGGGCGGCGAGCGCGCGGGCGATCGCCACGCGCTGTTGCATACCTCCCGAGAGCTGCCACGGGAAGTGGTCGGCGAACTCGGACAGCTTGACCAGCTCGAGCATCTCGAGCGCACGCTGCCGCCGTCGCGCGCGGTCCCACCCCTTTAGCTCGAGCGGGAGCTCGACGTTCTTCGTCACGCTCCGCCAGTCGAACAGTCCGGCCTGCTGGAACGCCATGCCGTAGTCCTGGTCCAACCGGGCTGCTCGCGCCGGCTTGCCGTTGACCAGGACCTCGCCGCTCGTTGGCTCGGTCAGGTTCGCGATCAGCCGGAGCTGCGTGGACTTCCCACAGCCCGACGGACCGATCAGCGACACGAACTCACCCGGCTCGATCGTGAGGTCGATGCCGACGAGCGCCTCCACGGCGTTCGGGCGGCCTGCGTTGAAGACCTTAGAGACACCCCGAACCTCGACCGCGTTCACTCGACGGTCTCCCGCGGCCGGTTGCGCATCAGCGTCACGTCGGCGAGCCCCACCAGGCCGACCATCACGAGGCCCAGGAGAGCGGTCACGATGACCGCCGTAAAGACCTTCGACGGATCGCCGGTCGCCTGGCGCGCGTACTCGATGATCAGGCGCCCGACCCCGCCCGCAAGGCCGGTCGAGAGCTCGGCGACGATCACCCCGATCACGGAAGCCGTGGCCGCCAGCTTGAGCGCCGGGATCATGAAGGGGACCGCGGCCGGGAACCGCAGCTTGAACAGCGTCTGGCGCCACGAGGCCGCGTACGAGGCCATGAGCTCGAGCGAGGCCGGCGGGGTCGACGTCAGGCCCTTGAGCGTGCCCACCGCCACGGGGAAGAATGCGAGGAAGGCACCCATCACCGCCGCGGAGAGCCACCGCGGCCATTCGAACGCGCCCAGCGAGAGTCGGCCGCCCCAGCTCACGACGAGCGGCGCGAGGGCGATCAGCGGCACCGTCTGCGAGATCACCAGGTAGGGCAAGAGACCGCGCTCGACCACCTTGAACCGCGCCATCAGGACGGCGAGACCGAGGCCGAGCAACGTACCGATCGCGAACCCGACGATGGCGATCCGGAACGTGAACCACGCACCCTGCAGGACGATGACCGCGATCGGGGTGGAGGACCCACGCCGCTCCGGGTCGGCGTAACGGGAGAGCATCTCCCATACGTGCGGCATCGCGATGTCGTTGGCCCGGGGAAGGATCGTCCAGCCGAAGACCGTCCCCCCGTCCGGCGGCCCGACGAGCTTGTAGAGCTCCCAGATCGCGGTGACGAGCACGAGCGCCAGCAGGAACATCGCGGTTCGCCGGAAGCGCCGGAGGGTCTCGGTCCGCCTTCCGGGCGTCACGTCTTCGCGCGGACCGTGTCGGCGATGGCCGGGATGACCTTCTCGCCGTAGGCCTGGAGGGTCTCGTCCTTGGCGTCGTGCTGCAGGTAGACGGCGAACTGATGCACGCCCAGGCTCTTCAGCCCCTCCAGGCGACGCACGTGCTCCTCGACCGGACCGAGGATGCAGAAGCGGTCGATGATCTCGTCGGGGACGAACTCGGTGTGGACGTTGCCCGCCTGTCCGTGCTCGTTGTAGTCGTAGCCCTCGCGTCCCTTGATGTAGTCGGTGAGCTCCCTCGGGACGGCCGAGGTCTCGCCGTAGCGCGCGACGATGTCGGCGACGTGGTTGCCGACCATGCCGCCGAACCACCGGCACTGATCCCGCGCATGAGCGACGTCCTCGGTCACGTAGGCCGGCGCGGCCACGCAGATCATCACGTCGTCCGGATCGCGGCCGGCCTCCTCGGCAGCCTTTCGGACGGCGCCGATCGTCCACTCGGTGATGTGCGGGTCGGCGAGCTGCAAGATGAACCCGTCACCCACCTCTCCGATCAGCTTGAGCGCCTTGGGGCCGTAGCCCGCGACCCACACCTCCGCGCGGCTCCGAGACGCCCACGGGAACCGGATCTTCGAGCCTCGGTACTCCGCCGTCCGGCCGTTCACCAGCTCGCGGATCACGTTGACGCTCTCGCGCAGCGTGGCGAGCGTCGTCGGCTTGCCGTTGATGACCCGCACC
>DASSCU010000025.1 GCA_035697485.1 Actinomycetota bacterium | reverse complement strand
GACCTCAGCACGACCGACGAGGTTGAGACCGGTCCCCTACCCAGGAGTACGCAAACGGAGCTCGCGACGACCATTGCGGATCCGATACTGGGCATCAGGTTCACCACCCAGGGTGCGACCGCCTTCTCCTGTGCGGGGAGGGACTTCGTGGCCCTGATCAACAGCGAGTTCGCGCAAGCCGAGGCGTCGAGGCTCGCTCGTGCCCAGGCGATACCGGTCATCATCCTGCAGCGAAGTCTCGAGACCGGGCACTTCAACCCATCGCACGTAACGATGACGGACCCCGAGGCGAACGAGCGAGTGCGCGTGAACGTTACACGACGCTCGGGCACCGTGGTCCTGACCGGAACCGCCAGTATTGACTCGCAGAAGGTGTCGTTCGAGCTCGTTTCGACTAAGACTCCGTACCTTCCCCCGACAGCGATCACCGGGACCTTCGACGTGGGCAAGGTTCGACTCGTGATCGACCGGCTAGTGACGCAGCGGCTCCTATCGGTCGCGCAAGCAGCTATGGTGAGCACCCCGACTCCGCAAACTGGTCCGACTGAGCTCGCCTAGTTCCGCCGGACGACATGCTGGCCACGGACAGCTGGACCCCTCGGCGTGGGTGACAGCTTGTTCCGGTGGCCGGGTCGCGGGATCCTCGAGGGAGGAGCGTGCGATGGGACGGCCTTCGAAGTATTCGCCGCAGCAGAAGCTGGACGCGGTGCTGGCGGTGATGAGCAAGGGGAAGACGGTCAGTTCAAGTGTGCCGGGAGCTGGGGGTGTCCGAGACCTGGGTTCGCCCGCTGGCGGGAAGTGGTGCTGCCGGAATGGAGCTGGCCTTGTCCGGGCGGGCGGTAGCACCGGCCCGGGAGCGGGAGTTGGAGGCCCCCCGGAACCGGTACCTCCGCAGGTCAGGCCGTCCCCGAAGGCGTCAGCCCGACGGTGAATTCAATCTACACTAGCGTAAGCAGAACCTAGCGCTTGCTGGCTTGCCTCTTCCGGGTCCCTGCCGACTTCTTCGTGGTTCGCTTCGCGGTCGACTTCTTCCTCGTCCTAGTCTGGCCTGCGCCGCTTCCCGTCGTTCCCGGTCTGCGTCCGCGCTTCGGAGCGCGCGAAGGATCGAGCAGCACGTCCAGGTGCTGGGTGCAGTAGTCCCGCTGCCGGTTGCCCCTGGACGTCTTGAAGGTCACGGTTTCCGCGGCGGGGCTCCCGCAGGTGTCGCAGACGAGCATCGTTCGTTCCGCCATCGCTTCGCTCCTCACTTGGTCCCTGGCCGCGGAGCATACTCGCTCGCACTCGTTCAAACGACTTCAGAATCCCTGCGAGAACGCAGCAGGAAGCGGAGCCTGCGCGCGCCTCCAGGAGTCCCTGTACGCCTTCACTCCCGCGGCGCGATCCGCATCAACACCTCACCGGCGACGAGAACGCCAGGAACGGGCAGTCCGGATCGAGGTACGAACTCGCGCAGTGCTCAGCACTCGCCCGCACCCAAGTCCTATCCTCGGTGGACTCGTGTCGTGCTTGAGCCAGAAGCTCGATCTTGCTAACGATCTGCTAATGGCCCTTACGTCATCGGTCGAACTGATCCGGTACCGGCCGACAGAGGCGGGGACCAGGATCCCCTGGTCGTGGCATCGGCTGTCACAGTTCGGCACGGGTCATCATCCGTTCGGTGGGAGTTCGACTCCCACCCCGGGCACCGCCAGCATCGCGACCCTCTGTTGTATGCATGGCGACCGTTCACTGTCGACGCCTGATGCCCCCCTCGGTCTCGGTTCAGTCATCAGCAGCATCGAGGAACCCTTCGATCTCACCGACGACGAACTCGGGTTCGTCGATCCACGGCAGATGCCCCGCTCCGGGTGCTCGAACGACGTCGATGCTGGGACAGGCCGCGGCGATCCTCTCCCATGCGTGCATCATCCGGGGTGTCATGAACGCATCGTGTTCACCGAAGAGGAGCAGCGTCGGCACTTCGATGGTGTTCCATCGGTTCCCGAGCACGAGGTGGCGACGTATCCCGCGGGGCCCGATCAGGATGTAGAGGAGCTCTCGGATATCCGCCGCGTTCCGTCGCATGTGCGCCGCGTCGACGTCGAGGAGCTCGTCCGGGAGCAGCTCGGGGTGGGCCACGAGCATCTGGCCCCAGAACTTCCGGCTTCCCTCTTGCGACGGTTTCCCCATCACGAGGCGTGCGACCGCCGGTCCCACGGCCGGGAGCCCCATCACGCGGAGGGGGAGCGGGGCATCGCGGACCACCCCCGGCGGCACGCCCGCGATGACGAGTCGATGTACCCGATGCGGTACGGCGAGCGTGAAGACCGCGGCCCAATAGCCTCCGATCGAGTTCGCGAGGACGTCGGTCGACTCGAGCTCGAGGGCGTCGAGGACGTCCGGCGAGGAACGACCGCACATGACTGTGGAGGTCGACATATCGGTACGAGAACGCGTTCGCGAGGCCGTGGCCGGGTCGATCCACGGCGAGGACGTGGTGCGACTCGGCCAACATGCCCAAGATCGGCACCCACTCGAACGCGCCGTCCCCACCTCCGTGCACGAGGAGCAGGGGAGGCCCGTCCCCGAGCTCGAGCACCTGTGTCTCACCGTGTGACCAGCGGATCCGTCGCACCCGCGTATCGGGTGCGTATCGTTCGAGCAGGAGCTCCTGCGCCGCCGCCAGTGCGAGGTCGCGTTCCATTCCCATATCGTCTCCCACCGCTCACGAGTGACCCATCATGGGCCGCGGTGGGCGTCGCGTAGTCCCGCTGACAACCCGGGGAGCCGTTACCCGCCAGGCTCGGCCATCTTGGTCTGCGCATCGGCGAGCGCGCCCTTGAGTGCCTCGACGTGGCGGCCCTCCGCCTCGCCGACCACCTTCTGGATCGCACGCGTCACGGCAGGCTCGATCGTTTCGGCATGGTCGTGCTTGTACGCGACGATCAGCCCGGCCCCGCCGAGAGGGATCGTCTTCCCGGCCTCCTCCTCGAGCTTGCTGCCGGTCCTCTCGTGCAAGACCTTCCCGGCGCCTGCACCGATCATGGCTCCAATCGCGGTTGCCGCCAGGAGCGGAGGCGCGAACAGCCCGACCACGAACCCGACGCCGGCGAGGCCCTCGGCGCCCTCCTTGACCATGTGGTCGGTCTGCTCGACCGACAGGTTGCCCTCGAGGTCCTTGCTCACGACGACGGCGCCCATGATCTCGGCGCCGCAGCTCAGGACCGCCTCGTAGTCCTCGTGGGCGGCCTCCGTCGACAGGTAGCCGCCGATCAGTACGTTCGTGGGCTCCTTCGCCATCTGATCCTCCCCGCTCTCAGCCCGACAGGCTGTGCGCGGCGCTCCCGCGGTGCGCCTCGGCGTGCAGGTCGAGCTCGTCCTGGTCCGACAGGTGCGGCTTGATGTCGAACACGACCTTCTTCACGGTGCCGGTGAAGGCGAACGGCTTCCGATCCTCGTAGGCCAGGTCCACGACACCGCCGTTGTCACGGCCGATGTCCATGCCCGCGTACGCCGAGAACCTGATGGGCACGGTGTGGTCCATCCGCCCCTTCCCCACCGGTCGGTCGTCGATGAACAGCGTCACCTCGCCGCCGGTCGCAGGCTTCGCCTCGTCGGCGGCGAACTCCATGCGCACGGTGACCTCGCCGGCCGGGAGAGCTTCCTCGGCGACCTGCTTGAATACGAAGACGCCCATCATCGAATAGGTGTGGGTGAGCTTCCCGTCCTCCACGTAGAGCGTGAACCCGCCGAGGTGATCCGACTCCGCGACGATCACGCCTTCCGCACCGCCTTCCGGCACGACGAGGTCGGCGCTGATCACGTACGAGTGGTTGTATATCCGCGGGATCATGCCCGAGAGCACGTTCTGCACGTCTCCGCGGAACTCGAACGTCGTCTTCTCCGTGATCGGCGGCAGGATCCCGAAGAACGTGGACAGGGTGGCCAGCAACGGCAGAACCTTGTACCTCTCGGCCTCCTCCCAGAATAGGTCCTTCAGCTCCTGCACCTTGTCCGGGTGCTCGGCGGCCAGATCGTGGGCCTGCGTGAAGTCGTCGGGCAGGTAGTAGAGCTCGGCCGGACCCGCATCCGGGTCCCACACGCCGGGGGCGTAGGGCTTCAGTGCCTCTGGCGTGACGACCCACGGGATGCGCTCGGTCTTCATCGCGAGCCACCAGCCGTCCTTGTACATGCCCCGGTTGCCGATCGTCTCGAAGTACTGCTGCGTCCGGAACTCGCGCGCGTTCGCGTCGGCGAACGTGGGGGCGATCGACGTGCCGTGCATCGGCTCCTGCTCGATCCCGTCGACGGTGTGCGGCTGCGGGATGCCCGCGATGTCGAGGATCGTCGGGGCGATGTCGATCACGTGGCCGAACTGCGAACGCAATCCGCCGGTATCCGTGATGCGCTCCGGCCAGTGCACGACCATGGGGTTGCGGGTCCCGCCCAGGTGCGAGCCGACCTGCTTGCCCCACTTGAACGGAGCGTTCCCCGCCCATGCCCAGGCCGCGCCGTAGTGCGGGTCCATGATCTGGGCCCCCCACTGGTCCATGCCGCCGAAGCGTTCTGCTAGCTGGAGCTGCATCTCGTCGGTCAACGGGATGCCGTTCTGCATCGTCATCTCGTTGAACGACCCAGTGACAGTGCCCTCCATGCTGGCGCCGTTGTCGCCCCAGATCCAGACGATCACCGTGTCGTCGAGCTCGCCGAGTTCCTCGATTGCGTCGATCACGCGTCCGACGTTGTGGTCGGCATTCTCCGAGAAGCCGGCGTAGACCTCCATCTGACGGGCGTAGAACGTCTTCAGCTTGTCGGGCACGTCATCCCACGCAGGGAAGGCGGCATCGCGCGGTGTCAGCTCCGCGTCCGCGGGGACGACGCCGAGCTCCTTCTGGCGCGCGAACGTCTCCTCCCGGAGCGTGTCCCAGCCCTGGTCGAACTGCCCCTTGTACTTGTCGGCCCACGATGAGGCCACGTGATGCGGCGCGTGGCTGCATCCGGTCGAGAAGTACACGAAGAACGGCTTGTCGGCATCCTGCGCTCGAACCCCATGGATCCACTCGATGGTCTTGTCCGCCATGGCGTCGGGGAAGTAATAGGGATCCTCGTCGTCGTAGAACCCCTCCGGGGTCCCGATCACCTTCTGGTTCTCGATCAGGCACGGGTCCCACTGGCCCGAGTCCCCGGCGAGGAAGCCGTAGAAGTAGTCGAACCCCCAACCGTTCGGCCAGCGGTCGAGCGGACCTGCCGTGCCCTGCTGCCCATCGGGTGTCAGATGCCACTTCCCGTACGCGGCGGTGCTGTAGCCGTTGTCGCGCAGGATGCGAGGCAGCGGCGCGCAGTCCCGGGGCAAGGTTGCCGAGTAACCGGGGAATCCGCCGGCGAACTCACCCACCGAGCCGAACCCCACGGCGTGGTTGTTGCGACCGGTCAGCAAAGCGGCGCGGGTCGGCGAGCAGAGGGCCGTCACGTGGAACCGGTTGTACTTGAGTCCCTGCTCCGCCATGCGCGTGTAGTTCGGCGTCTGGATCGGGCCCCCGAACGTGCTCGGGTTGCCGAAGCCGGCGTCGTCGATCAAGACGAGCAGGACGTTGGGTGCGCCCTTCGGCGGCACCGGGTGTCCGATCAGGTTCCAGTCCGGCTGGGAACCGTCCAGGGTCTTGTTCATCACCCCTTGGAAGGCCCCACGGCGGATGGGAAGGTTCATACGGTCTGGCTCGGTCATCGTCCCCTCCTGTGATGCTGCGGCTACGCCGGTTCTCCTAAGTAGCCCCTTCTCGTCGCGAGCGCGTCTCCGACCTCGCCGAACACCGCGCCGATGATCTCGGCGACGTCGCTCACGGTCTCGCGCTTGCCCCGGTAGTCGGTCCTCATGTGCTCGACGCGGGCACGCGGAGCGGTGAGGGGGTTGATCTCCGTCGTCCACCGACGGTAGGCACGCTCGCACGCATACGCGATGCCGATCACCGTGACGAACGCGACGATCGTCGCGACCTCCTCGAACCGCTTGGACACGGCGTCGTCGAACTCGATCTGGCTCATCCTCACGCCACGCTATGCGACCTCCGGCACGGGCACATCGTCCGGTCGGGATGATGCCCCCCACCCGTTCTGAGCGTTGAATCACGTCGATCGCAAAGCAACGGTACGCTACTCAGCCAGCCGAGGGGGCGATGAGCGCGACGGAGACGCACCGGGGGCTGCCGGTGATGCAGGGAATACTGCCGATCGTTCGATCGCGCGTGGCCACCGACGTGATCGCAGGTGTCACGCTGGCCGCCCTCGGGATCCCCGAGGTGATGGGGTACACGACGATCGCCGGCATGCCGGTGATCACGGGCCTGTACACGATCCTGATCCCGATCGCCGTGTTCGCCCTGCTCGGTTCGTCTCGTCATCTCGTGGTGGGCGCCGACTCCGCGTCTGCGGCGATCATGGCGGCCGGCATCGCGGGGCTCGCGCCGATCGCCTCACCCCACTACGTCTCGATCGCCGGCATCGTGGCGCTCGCGACCGGCGCCTTCCTGCTGCTGGCACGCATCGTGAGGCTCGGCTTCCTCGCCGACTTCCTGTCGAGGAGCGTGTTGATCGGGTTCCTGACCGGGGTCGGCATCCAGGTGGCGATGGGACAAGTGGCCGGCATGTTCGGCGTGCCGGGCGGCAGCGAGGGAGGCACGATCGAGAAGTTCATCGAGACGCTCACCCAGATCCCCTCGGAGGCGAGCTGGACGACGGCCGCGGTCTCGGCGTCGGTGTTCATCGTGATCCTGGGAGCGAAGGCCATCTCGCCGAAGATCCCGGGAGCCCTGATCGCGGTGATCGGCGCGATCGCGGTCAGCTGGATCTGGGACCTACAGGCGCACGGCGTCGCCGTGCTGGGGAAGGTGCCGAGCGGGCTGCCGTCGTTCGGGATCCCGGACTACGGGTGGGACGACCTCTCGCCGATCATCGCGACCGCCGCGTCGATCTTCCTCGTAGTGCTGGCCCAGAGCGCGGCAACGTCGCGGGCCTATGCGGCGAAATACGCCGATCGCTTCGACGAGAACCTCGACCTCGTCGGCCTCTCGATGGCGAACGTGTCGGCGGGCCTCTCTGGAACGTTCGTCGTGAACGGCAGCCCGACGAAGACCCAGATGGTCGATGGCGCCGGCGGCCGGAGCCAGCTCGCCCAGCTCTCCACCGCCGTGATCGTGCTGATCGTGCTGCTGTTCCTCACCGTGCCGCTGCAGTACATGCCCGAGGCGGTCCTGTCGTCGATCGTGTTCCTGATCGGCGTGGAGCTGATCGACCTCCGGGGCATGGCGACGATCCGGCGGTGGCGCCTCGACGAGTTCGTGGTCGCGGCGATCACGGCACTGGTCGTCGTCACGATCGGAGTCGAGCAGGGCATCCTGCTCGCGATCGTGCTCTCGCTGCTCGATCACATCCGCCGGAGCTATCACCCGCGCGACACGCTGCTGGTCAAGGATGATTCGGGCCGCTGGCGGACCATGCCGATCCCCGCCACGCTCGACGCGCCGTCCACCGCGACCGACGCGGAGCCGGGGCTCGTGGTCTACCGGTTCGCGGCGTCCCTCTACTACGCGAACGCGAATCGATTCACCGAGGAGATCAGGGGGATCCTCGATCGGCCCGGTGGCGCTCCGGCATGGGTGTGCATCGATTGCGCCGCGATCGGCGACATCGACTTCTCGGGCGGCCAGACGTTGTTCGACCTGCTCGAACAGATGAAGGAGAAGGGGTCCCATCTCGTGCTCGCCGAGCTCGATGACGAGGTGCGAGCCGAGCTCGACCGATACGGGCTCACTGAGGCGATCGGTGCCGATGCTGTGTTCGACTCGGTCGGCGAGGCGCTCGCCGCCTTCGGCGCCCGAGATCAGTCTGCGACGTAGCCGTCGATCCCTTCGGAGGATGTTTCCGTCTGCTCACGTTCTCCCTCGGTTCAGGCGTTTGCGGTACCAGAGGACGGCGGCCCCCGATGGGAAGTCGTCGACTCGACCCATGAGTTCGTAGCCCGCCCACTCATAGAGGCGCCGAGCCTGGAAGTCGTAGGTGAGATGGACGGTCTGAGTGCATCCGCGCGCCGCGGCCTCGGCCTCTGCAGCGGCGAGCAGCCGAGGACCGAGCCAGCGGCCTCGAGAGCTCGGCTCCACCCAGAGGCTCGTCAGCTCACAGCAGTCACCCCAGGTCCAGCCGCTGATGCCGGCGACGATCCTTCCGCGGTCGCGCACGAAGATCGCGAGGTCGACCTCGTCGCCGAGCCCCAGGGCGGCGGAGGCCTCACGACGGATCTGCGTTTCGAGGAATCCGATGTCGAGCGGATCCGGATCGTCGTCGACCTGGAAATCCACCGCGCCACCGTCGTCAGGCGTCGACGATCTGCTCGATCAGCGAGATGTCGTCGAAGTACGTCCGGTACGACCGGATCTTCCGTCGCGGAAGTCGGCCACCGTGACGCCGGGCAACTGGACATGCTTCCCGGACGCTTCCAGCGCCTCATCCTCACTGAGCACCAGGGGTCCCGTGTGATCGGCCTCGATGACCCACTCGGCAAACGCCTTGTTGCCCACCTCGTCGAGCCCCCGGAACGACAGGACGACGTTGGAGAACGCCACGTCGCGGAGGGCGGCTAGCTCGGCAAGCGCCGTGAGCCCTGACACGGTCGCGTAGGGCGACCACCCGACCACATCGTCGGTGAACAGGGTGCTCAGATCATCCGATCCACCGCCGACCTCGGCCTCGAGCGCCTTCAGCAGCACGTCTTTGCGGGACTCACTCATCGCAGCCACCTGCCCTTTCGCACGTATCGAGCTGACGAGCGTCGTTCCTACGACCCGAGGTTCAGGTCCCCAGGACCTTCGCCTTGGCCGCCGCGAACTCCTCATCGGTCATCGCACCGGAGTCGTGCAGCTGAGCGAAGTGGTCGATCTGCTCGGTCGGGTCCGCCGGGGGCGGCGCGTACTGTGCCGGCTCTTCGGGAGGCGGCGCGTACTGGGCCTGATCGTCGGCGGGCGCCTGTTGCGCCTCCATGTTCTTCTTCGTCTCGTGGTGAGCGATCGCCGCTCCTGCGATCAGTGCGCGGCGCCTCGTCCGTCGCCTCATTCCCATGGACAACCCCCTCGAGTTCGCTCGGCCGGCCGCCCGACCGGCGACCGACGAGTCCTGCCACCGACATTCAAGTCTCACGGAGACGGCGGGACATCATCCAGACCGGACGATGTGCCGGTCGTTCCGCTCAGTCGTCGAACTCTTCCCAGATCGAACGCTCGTCGTGCTCCTCCCAATCGCCGCCCGGCATCGCGATCGCCCAGCGCGTCCACGTGCCTTCCGGCCGGGCCGGGGCGTTCCGGACCCTGGCGCGGACGTCCGTACCGGGCGTGAGCTCCACGGGAGAGCGCAGTGGGGCCGTCGTCATCCCCCAATGTGTCGGTGGATCGCCCGGACCCACCGCGAGCGAGATCCCTGGCGCGAGGTCGGCGTCGAACCAGAGCGCGAGCGCGTTGGCCGTTCCGGGGTCGCGGACGTGCAGCAACGTCTCGGCTTCGTGGGGCGACTGCGCCTGCTCGAGCGAGATCACAGCCGCATCCGTCGTCCACAATCGTCCCGGCTCCGAGCGCCGGTCGTCTTCCCCCAGGTGTCGGAAGCTGCCGGAATAGATGATTTCGTTGACGGTCATCTCGACCAGTCCGTCGAGCCGGAGACCATAGGGGTCGTCGCGGAGGAACCCCATCGTCTGTCCGAGATGGCGGTCCTGCACCAAACCGGTCCACGCCGTGACCGAGCGGGGGATCATGACCCCGCCCGGCTTCAGCCAGCGGTCACGGGCGACGATGACCGGAACCAGCATCCCTTCGTCGATCCCGAAGCCTCCGAGCCACTCCGAGACGATCACGTCGACACGTTCGGGAAGCTCGATGCTCGTGATATCTCCCTGGATCACCTCGACGACCTCGGCGACCCCGTTCGCGACGGCGAGCTCCTGCGCCAAGACGGCCACGGTCGTTCGCTCCACCGCGTAGACGCGCGTGGCCCCCGCCCTCGCCGCGAACAGGCTCAGGATGCCGGTGCCGGCCCCGACGTCGAGCACGACGTCGCCCTGTCTCACGACCGAGTCGATCGCGCGACGGAAGGCATCGGTGCGGACGCGGTCGCAGATCATCGTCCGGTGCACCTCGATCTCGGCGTACATCGGGTCCGGGGGGTTCCGTATCGGGGTGCGCATCAGCTCAGTGAATCACGTGGTCACGAGGGATCAGCCGGCGCCGTACACGTCGATCTCCTCGGTGTCGGTCATCTCCAACGCTCGGCGAGCACGCTCGACCTCGTCGGCGTCGCCATGCACGCACACGAGATAGCGACCCTCGGTGAGGTCTTCCTCGTAGTCGGGCAGGGACTCCTGAGACGCTCCGGCTTCCGCGAGGATACCGAGCCCACCACCCGCGACGGCTCCGACCGCCCCCGCGGCCAACGCCCCGCCGACGACGATCGGGCCCCCGGGGATCACCCAGAGCACGACGCAGGCGATCCCACCCAACACGGCACCCCGCCCGGCGCCCCGGGCCGTCGCGCTCTGGCCGCCCTCGAGGGCCGCGGCCTCGTCCTCGTGTTCGCCAACCCCGACGACCGAGGCCTGGTCGAGAGTGATGCCGGCCTCGCCCAGCGACTCGAGGGCGAGCTGGGCCTGCTCGTCGGTCTCGTAGACGGCGACGACCATCATCGCTCGGGACCTCCGGCGAGGTGTGCCCGCGCCAGTCGGCGAGCGGTGCGGGTCGCGAGGATCGGTACGAACGTGCGCACGGGCGCCTCCTCGTACCGCGAGAGGGACTCGGAGGTCAGGCGCTCGATGTCGCTGGGGTCGAGGAGCCCCGAGAACTCGGCCCGGAGCTCTCGCTCGACCACTCGTCGGTGTTCGGAGGCGGTTGGTCGTTCGGTCGCGCGCACCATCAGACGCCCTCCGTCGCCTCGAGCTTCCCCGACTTGATCGCGGCCACGAACGCGTCGTAGTCACGCAGGTTCTGCTCGGCGTAACGCACCGCGAAGTCGCCCATCGCGTGATCGAACTCCCGCCCCTTGCCGAGGTACGCGGCGATCGCGACGGGATCGCCGGAGCGGGCGTGCGCCCGAGCGAGCGTCCAACCGCAGGCGCCGGCGTAGAAGTTCATGCTCGCCGGGATCATGCGCTCGGGGTCCGACGACCCCTTCATGTCTCGGAGCTGGCGCCAGTAGTAGTGGATGTCTGCCTGAACCCCTTTGGTCCAGCCGAGGAAGATGTCGCTGGCCGCCTGCATCAACCGCTGCCCCTGCACGACGCGCTCGCCCGGCTGTCGGAACTTGCTCTTCGGCAGATGGTCCTCGAGCACCGATCGCGTGGCCTGCTTCACCTGCAGGAAGAGCGGATCCTCCCCGTCTCTGCCCTGGAGCAACACGATCCAGGCCCGCGTGCCGACGCTGCCGACGCCGACGACCTTGCGGGCGAGGTCCACGAGCTCGAATCGCTCGAGCAGGTGGCGACGATCGTCGGTCAGCGTCGACCGATACGCCCGGAGCATCCCGTGCACGGCATCGTGCACCTCGTCCGGCGACATCCCGTACGTCTCGTACAGATCGCGAGCCGGGACCACCACCGGGGGGGTGCTGATGATCCGGTGGCGTCCGTCGACGATCTCGGTGAGCTTCGAGAGGGCCTGCAGGCTGTCCTTCGTCCTGGCCTTCTCCAGGACCTTCTCGCCCCGGGCGACGGCCTTCTGTTCATGCTTGGAAGCCTCGCTCGCCGCCTTCTGGAGCAATGACTCGGCGTCGAGACGCGAGTACCACACGTCGAGCGTGCGCATCTGGGCGAACTCACGCATCGCCGTGCGGTAGGCGGTGATCGAGGCTTCCGTGGCCGCTCGCGCGTCTTCCTTCGTAAAGCCATTGTTCTGTGCGGCGATCGTGAAACTCGCGGCGAGCCGAGCCACGTCGTACTCGAAGGGACCGGGAAGGGTCTCGTCGAAGTCGTTCAGGTCGAACAGCAGCGTCCGCTCGGGCGAGGCATACACCCCGAAGTTCGACAGGTGCGCATCGCCGCAGAGTTGGACATCGAGGCCCGACCGCGGCACGTCCTTGAGATCCGCCGCCATTATCCTTGCGGCGCCTCGGTAGAACGTGAACGGCGAGACCATCATGCGGCCGTGTCGAACCGGCACGAGATCTGGCTCGCGGGACTCGTCCTGCTCCGCGAGGAGCGCTACGGGATCGGGACGATCGTCCGCCGGCATCCAGCCTTCATGGCTCAGACGTGGCGTCCGCTTTCGGGCGGCCCTTCCCGCGTCGTGGCGTTCCTCGAGCGTCGGGTGCTCAACCTTGCCTGTCGCCATGGGGACCACCTTCCTCGTGCGCCGACCGACCCTATCCCGGCTCATCGTCGCACCGCCAGGCCCGCTGCACCTCATCCGATGTGGGCGAAGGTCTCGGGCAGCTTCACGCGCGTCGGGTGATGCGCGGCAGGACCGACCCGCGTAGATTGCCGAGCGTGTCCACATCGGGAAGGACTCGAGGGCGCCGGTGAGCGGCTTCGTGATCCTTCTGGTGATCGTGGCGGTCTACGCCTTGTTGGCGCGACGACTCGACGGGCTGCAGATCAGCGCGCCGATGGTCTTCGTGGCCGCCGGGATGGCGCTCGGCCCCGACGGTGCCGGACTGCTCGAGCTCTCGCTCGACAGCGAAGTGGTCCTGACCTTCACGGAGGTCACGCTCGCTGCACTGCTGTTCGCCGATGCGAGCACGGTGCCCCTGCGCGCCGTCGAAGGCGATGCCGGGGTTCCCGGTCGGCTCCTCGGCGTCGGACTCCTGCTCACGATCGCGGCGGGAACGATCCTGGGGCTGGTCGTCGCCCCGGAGCTCGGCTGGGCGGGAGCCGCGCTCGTCGCTTCGGTTCTGGCTCCCACCGACGCCGCACTGGGGATGGCAGTCGTGACCGACCGGGCGGTCCCGGTTCGCATCCGCCGGGCCCTGAACATCGAGAGCGGCTTGAACGACGGCATCGCGACGCCGTTCGTGACGGTCTTCCTCGCGGCTCTGTTGAGTGAGGAGGGGGTCGAGGGCGGCTCGTGGGTCCTCGATGCGATCGTCGACATCGGTCTCGCGATCCTCGTCGCGCTCGTCGTAGGGGCGGTCGGCGGTCGCCTGCTCTCGATCGCCGCGCGCCTCGGATGGACATCCCACGTGTCAGAGCAGCTCTGCGTGCTCTCGCTCGCGATCCTCTCCTACGTGTGGGCGGTCGAGGTCGGGGGGAACGGTTTCGTGAGCGCGTTCACGGCCGGCCTCGTCTTCGGCGCCGTCGCGCGTGCCCACCGGGATGCGATCGGTTTCACCGAGGACGCGTCCCTGTTCGCCTCATTCCTCGTGTGGGTGGTGTTCGGCGCCTCGTTCGTGGGACCCGTCCTCGCAGGCTCGTTCGACGCGATGGCCGTCGTGTACGCCGCGGCCAGCCTCACCCTGGTCCGCATGGTCCCGGTCGCGATCGCCCTGACGGGAGAGGGGTTCAGGCGGACCACCGTCGCCTTCATGGGGTGGTTCGGCCCCCGAGGCCTGGCGTCGGTGGTGTTCACGCTGCTCGCGATCGAGGAGTTCAGTGGCACCGACGTCGACGTACCGCTGTTGGAGATCGCGACCTGGACGATCCTGCTCTCGGTGATCCTGCACGGCATCAGCGCACATCCGCTCGCACGCGCGTATGGGAACCGCATCCGTTCGGGAGATCCCTCGGCGCCCGAACTCGTCGAGGTGGCGGAACCTCATGTTCGTCGGCACTTCCTCCGCAGAGGGGTCGCGCCGGATCAGCCCGCAGCCGGAGGGGGTGGGTCGTCGGCGGCCGATCCCGAGGGCTGATCCGATGGCCGAGTCCCCGGCCCATCGGACGGGGAAGTACCGCCCCCACCCTCCGCAGCACGCCAGCGAGCCGGTCGCCAGACGGTGATCACCTTCGCGACCGCGGTCACGAGGAAGAGCTGCCCAAGGAGCATCTCGCCGACCGCGACCGTCTGCCCGATCTGGCCGGCGGGCACGAGGTTCCCGTACCCGGTCGTCGTGAGCGTCGTGAAGCTGAAGAACAACGAGCGTGGGACCGTCGCCTCGACGCCCCCCTGGAAGAAGGGATCGTCGAACGCGCCGACCGCCTGGTACGCGTAGGCGAAGAACATGCCGAGGAACAGGTACGCGTCGACCGCTCCCAGCACGGTCTCCTGATCGACTTCCT
The DNA here is from genome assembly GCA_035697485.1 of Actinomycetota bacterium. NCBI lineage: Bacteria > Bacillati > Actinomycetota > Actinomycetota bacterium. Next base: position 102,489 of record DASSCU010000025.1, on the reverse strand, counting down.
GCTGCAGCACGATCGATCGCAGGATCGAGAGCGGTGCGAGGAAGTAGAGCGCGGCGCTCGCGATGAACAGGAGACCGGTCGTCCGGTCCGATTCGCTCGAGAAGAGCCCGATGACGGCAACGACGATGGCGTAGGCGAGCGCGATCGCTGCGATCGTCAGCACCACGCGTCGCGCGCCCGCGACCCGCAACGCCAGCGAGACCGTGAGCACCTGCAGGACGACGATGAGCGATCGTTGCCACTGCTCGGACGCCGTCGCGGAGGCGACGTACGTGATCAGCAACAGCACGAGGATCGAGCCGTAGCTGTCCGGCGAGACCAGCGCCCGTGCCAGCCGCCGACGCCGCGCCCTCCGAGGTCTCGGCACGGCGCTCACGCATCCTCCCTCTGATAGCGCTGCAGAAGGCTCTGCTCCTCATCTCGCCGTGGGAACCAGAAGAAGACGAGCACGCCGCCCAGCACGATCGCGACGATGCCGGCGATGAAGGCCCAGTCCGCTCCGTCGATGAACGACGTCTTGGCGGCCGCGACGATCTGGTCGGAGTACTTCGGATAGCTCTTCGCGACCTCCTCGGCCCCGGCGAACGACTTCTGGAGCTGGGCGGCGACGGCGTTCGTGACCTTGTCCTGGGTCGCCTTCGGCGCCGCCGCGATCGCGGATGCGACCGCCGTCGCGTACCCCGCCGTCAGCAGGGCGCCGAGGATCGACTGCATGATCGCGCCCCCGAGGTCGCGCTGCAGATCCGCGGTGCCCGATGCCATGCCCGCTCGACGCACCGGCACCGAGCCGGTCAGCGAGTGGGAGGCCGGCGTGCCGGCGAACCCGACCCCGGCGCCGACGAGCCCGTAGGCGAGCCCGACCTGCCAGTAGGGGATGCCTTCGTTCCACATCGCGAGCATGACGACGAACCCGAGCAGACAGCACCCGTAGCCCACGAGCAAGGTGAAGCGGGCGCCATGCGCGTCGACGAGCTTCGCGGAGCGAGGGGCGATCAGCACCATCAGGATCGCCGCGGGGAGGATCGCGATGCCCGCGTCGAGGGTGGAGTAGCCGAGCACGTTCTGCAGGAACTGCTGACCGACGAACATCGCCCCCATCAGCGTGCCGAACACGATGACGCCGGCGCACGCCGCGACCCAGAAGATCCGCCGGCCCGCGACGTGCAGGTCGAACAGGGGATTCCTCGCGCGGCGCTGGCGCACGACGAAGCCGATGCCCGCCGCCAGCGCGATGATCGCGAGGCTCACGACGAGGGTGGCGGCTCCCGGCACGGCCGCGAAGTTGATGCCGAGCACGAGCGCGGCGACGAGCACGACCGACAGGATGCCTCCGAGGTTGTCGACGGGGTCCGTCGTCTCGTTGACGTGGCTCGGCACGAGCCGGACGGCGAGCACGGCGGCGACCGCGGCCAACGGCAACGTCACCAGGAACACCGACCCCCACCAGAAGTGCTCGAGGAGGAAGCCGGACAGCAACGGACCGAGGGCCGAGATCGCCCCGCCGATGCCCGACCACAGGGCGATCGAGCGCGTGCGACCCGGTCCGGACCACAACGCCGTGATCAGGGCCAAGGTGGTCGGGAACGCCATGCCGGCCGCGAGCCCGCCGAACACCCGCGCGATCGCGAGCACCGTGTCGGTGGGGGCGAAGGCGGCGAGCAACGATGCCGGGATCGCGAGCACGGTGCCGAGCACCAGCATCATCTTGCGTCCGTGTCGGTCGCCGACGGCACCCAGGTAGAGCACCGACGCGGCGAGCCCCAGCGAGTACCCGACGGCGATGAGGTCGAGCGCGGTCTGCGACGAACCGAAGGCCTGTCCGATCGAGGGAAGCGCAACGTTGGCCACCGCGAGGTTCAGGTTCGCGACCGCGGCGACCAGGATCAACGCCGCCAGGACGAGGCCGGCTCGCTGCGGCGCCTGCGCGGACGCCGACGTGGCTGCGACATCATCCGGGTCGGATGACCCGTTCTCGCCGACCGCTCGGCTACGCTCCACCTGTCGCATACCCCTTCCGCTGCCGTTCCGGGCCACGGGAGACCGCGGCGGGCGCTTCCTGCGTGCAGCATGGCCGGATCGATGGAGTCTGCCATGGCGGGAGATGAAGTGGTAGCAGGGGTCAACGACGAGCCTGCGGGCACCACCGAGAAGGCATCGGTCCCCACGACACGTCGCGGTCGGCAGGTTGCCGGCATCAGGGTCTTCTCGTCGGCGCCCCACGCGCCGCGCGCTCGACGACCGACCGATGGCGTGCTGTTGGTGCTCGCGTTCCTGGGCATCGTCGCCCTCTCGTTCCCGGCGCCGGGGCCGACCGCCCTCGACACCGCCGTCGCCGATCTGGTCGCCGAGCTCCCGGGACTGATCGGGTGGTTCTGGGAGATCGCCTACGACCTGCTGCTCGTCTGGTCGCTGGTCCTGTTGCTGGTCGCCCTGGTCGCGCGCGGCCGGAAGCGGCTGTTCCTCGACGAGGTGCTCGCGGTCGCGCTCGGCCTCGGATCGACGATCCTCGTCGCGGGGGTCAGCGGCACCGACACCTCGACGAGCCTCGAGGGTCTCCTCAACTCCTCGTCGCCGCCGATCTACCTCGCCACGCGCGTCGCCGTGGCGACGGCCGTGATCGTGACTGCGTCGCCGCATCTGGCCCGTCCGCTGCGGCATATCGGGCGGTGGCTGATCGCCCTCGGGATCGTCGCGGGCATCGCGCTGGGGACGACGCTCCCGATCGGGGCGGCCGCCGGCTTCCTGATCGGGATCGCGGCTGCCGCGTTGACGCACCTGCTCGTCGGTTCTCCGGGGGGGAACCTCACCGTGGAGCAGGTGTCGGAGGCTCTCAGCGAGCTCGGCGTGGCGGCGAGCGACCTGCGCGAGGCGGTGCTGCAGCATCGTGGCGTCGTGCTCGCGTTCGCATCGTCCCCCGATGGCCGTCCGCTCATGGTGAAGGTCTTCGGCCGAGACGCCTGGGACGGTCAGCTGGTCGCGGCCACCTGGTCCGCGATCTGGAATCGCGGCGCGAAACCGGTGGGCAGAGGACGGCTGCAGCAGGTCGAGCACGAGGCGCTCGTGACGCTGCTCGCCGAGCGCGGTGGGGTGCCGGTCCTGTCGGTCGTGGCCGCCGGGGAGGTCGCCGAGGGAGACGCGTTCCTCGTGCTCCAGGCGGATGGGCGATCCTATGGGTCCCTCGCCGCCGACGAGATCGACGACGACCTGATGCGTGGTTGGTGGCAGATCCTCGGCGGGCTCCACGAGCTGGGACTGTCGCACGGCCGGGTCGATGCGGATCGACTGGGGGTGCGTGCCGACGGCTCACCGGTCTTCATCGACCTCAGCGCGGCGAGGGTGGCCGCCACCGAGAACGAACTCTTGACCGATCGGGCGCAGCTTCTGGTGCTCACGGCGCTGTCGGTCGGCAGCGATCGGGCGGTCTCGGTGGCCATCGACGTGCTCGGCGACGACGGCATCACCGAGGTGCTCCCGTTCCTGCAACCCGCCGTGTTCGACCTCGACACGCGCAAGGCGATCCGCGCAGAGGAATGGTCCTTCAAGGACCTCCGGGCGCACATCGCCGAGCGCACCGAGAGCGACATCCCGCCGCTCGAACCGATCCGACGGATCACCTGGGGGGGCCTGGCGAAGATCGCGGTGGCCGGCTTCCTCGCCTACGCGCTGATCTCCACGTTCGCCGACGTGGGCATCGACACGATCGTGAAGGAGTTCAAGAACGCCGACTGGGCCTGGCTCGTGGCCGCCTTGATCGTGACCCCGTTCGCGCAGGTGCCGCAGGCCTTCTCAACGATGGGGGCCACGATGCAGTCCGTCAGGTTCTGGCCGGTGCTCATGTTGCAGTACGGGGTGCAGTTCATCGCGCTCGCGGTGCCCAGTTCCGCGGCACGGGTCGCGCTCGAGATCCGGTTCTTCCAACGGGTCGGCGTGCCGGGAGCCGGAGCAATCTCGATCGGCTTGATCGACAGCTTCAGCACCTTCGTGATCCAGATGCTGCTGATCACGGTCATCCTGATCTCCGGCATGGTCAGCCTGAACCTGTCCTCGAGCGGTCAGGGTTCGTCGGACGGGTCGTCGGGGTCCTTCAACTGGCAAGCGCTGCTGATCGCGACCGCATTCGTGGTGGCGGCGGTCATCATCGCCCTCTTGGTCCCCAAGACCCGCAGGATGCTGTACGGGTTCTGGAAGGTCCTGCGAGAGAAGGCCTCCGACGCGAAGGCTGCCCTCCGCGTGGTCCGTCACCCGAGGAAGCTCCTGCTGTTGCTCGGCGGGAATTTCCTCGCGCAGGTGATGCTCGCGATCATCCTCGGTCTCTGCCTGCATGCATTCGGGCAGAGCACCTCGCTCGCCGCGCTGATCCTCGTGAACACCTTCGTCAGCCTCTTCGCGGGCTTCATGCCGGTGCCGGGCGGGGTGGGGGTGGCGGAGGCGGGCTACACGGCAGGGTTGATCGCGGTGGGCATCCCCGAAGGGGCGGCGACATCGACCGCCTTGGCGTTCCGGCTGGTCACCTTCTACCTGCCGCCACTCTGGGGAACGTTCGCGATGCGATGGATGAAGCAGCACGACTACCTGTGAGGGCCTCGGGCGACGCTGTCAGATCTGGAGGCTGATCGGGAACGTCGCGATCCAGACGGCGGCGACGAGGAACACGATCACGCCGACCGCGAGGACGGTCTTCTTCAGACCCGGGCGCGGGAGCTTCGTGCTGATGCCCGCGAAGAAGAGGGCGACCGCGAACAGCACGACGGCCAAGACGTAGTTGGTCGCCCGTTGCACGTACTCCCGGGCGGTCTCGGCGGTCTCGTTGGCCGACGCCTCGAGCTTCCTGGCCTGTTCGTTCGCGGCCACCGCGTACTCGGGCATCGCGAAAGGAGAATCCGGGGCAGATGGGTCGGTGAACGGGTCGGTGTCGATCCACGCCCGGAACGCCGGATCGAACTCGTCACGGAAGCGCCGTTCGTAGAAGCGGGCGAGCTCATCGTCGTCGGTCAGATAGGCGTCGACCCACTGCGTGAAGAGCGCGATGTCGATCTGGCTCTGTGCGTTCGCGAGGTTCGACGCCTTGGTGGATTCGACGCGGGCAGCGTTCGCGACGCTGAAGGCCTTCGCCTGCTCGCCGGTCCAACGGCTCGCCTGGTAGCTGCTCCAGGCCGTCGCCACCGCCGCCGCCGCGAGCAGGATCGCGGCGGCCGTGTCGACCCACCCACCCTTCGCCTTCGCGGACGGCTCTCCGTTCGACGAGGTCACGTCGGGTCGCCGGTCTCATCGCAGGGGAGGGGGTCATCGATGGCGAGGGTGGCCCGTGCCTCGTCGATGATCGCCAACGACCGCTGCATCGCAACGGGGCGAAGTCCTCCGATGTCCGGCTGGTAGGGGCGGTTCAGCGCTCCCAGCACGAGGAGCGTCGCGACGACCACCGCGGTGACGGAGCCGGCCATCATGCCCTGCACGACGGCCGACTCCCCGCTGTCGGCGAAGAAGAGCAGGTACACGAAGATTAGGGCAGCGCTGAAGAACAGCACGAGCCACACGGGAAGCGGCACGATGCCCTCCGCCGCGTGCAGCCGGTCGCGCCGAGCTTCTTCCCGCGCACCGGTCTGGGACAACCAAGCGTCGAAGGCGCTCTGTTCGCTGGCAGCTCGCGGCTCGACGCTCTCCAGCGTTCGGAACATGGCGATGCCCCACGGATTGATCGAGTCGGTCTCCGAACCCGATCCCATCGCCGGCCACTCCTGCTCGACGACGGAGCGTCCGTAGCAGATCAACTCGCCCGAGAGGCGGGGGCTCACTTCCGGTGGCATCAGCCGGGCGGTCTCGAACTGCTGCACGAGCACGAGTGCTTCCGTCTCGGCGCCGCTCCGCGAGTCGTCGTACTTCGTGAACGCGAGGAAGACCACGAACCCCAGCAGGAGCGCGAATCCGGTCGACAACACGCCGAACACTCCCGACGCGCGGTCGCCGTCCTGGAAGCGGCTGCCCTCCGGTGCCCCTCGCCGGACGAGCAGCATCGCGGCGACCATGGCCGCCGTCACCCCGATGGTGATCAGCACAGCCCAGACGAGATCCAAGACCAGGACTCCCGAGAACGCGTTGGCGGCACCCTAGCGATGCGGGGTGGGTTCAGCATCATCCGACTCGGACGATGCCGTTCGAGCCGGAAGGGGCGAGCATGGCCTCGGTGGTGCTGATCGTCGCGTCGACGGTCGGTTTCGGCTCGAGTGAAGGGAGCCAGGGGATGAGCGACAACGAGATCGACGAACTGGGCCCGGTCGATTACCTGGTCGTCGAGTTCCCTGCGGGGAAGAGCAGCTTCACCGGCGAGATGGCCGACGAGTTGGCGACGTTGGTCGACAAGGGGATCATCCGTGTGCTCGACCTGTTGGTCCTGCACAAGGACGACGACGGCACCGTCGAAGGCCTCGAGATCGACGACCTCGAGAATGTCGACGAGCTGCGTGGCCTCGAGGCTCACGTCGCGGAGATCCTCGCGGCCGACGATGTCGTCTACCTCGCCGAGGCGATGGAGAACGGCAGCACGGCCGGTGTGCTCGTCTGGGAGAACGTCTGGGCGGCCCCGTTCGCCTCCGCGGCTCGCCGGGCCGGTGGGCAGCTGGTCGCGACGGGCAGGATCCCGATCCAGGCGATCATCGCGTCGATCGAGGCGGAAGAAGCCGCCATGAGCGAAGGAGCGTAACGATGCCACTTCGACCAGCACGAGCAGCCCGCCGCGGCGTGATCGGCCGCCCGGTGGCCAGAACGGCAGCAGTCGCAGGCACGGCTGCGGTCGCGGTGCACGGCGTCAACCGCCGTCATGACAGGCGCGACGACCGACGCGACGGCCGCCGGGATCGACGCTGAAGAAGGTCAACCCGACGGCTCGAGGGTGGAACGAGCTGGGGAACACGTACGACCGGATCGGTGGTGCGTTCAGCAACCACGAGCCATAGAGGAGGGCGACGATGATCTGGGTGATCCTGGCGCTCCTCGGTGTTCCGCTGTGGCTCTGCGCCCTCGGTATCCTCATGGTCGTCGTCAACAACCGGAAGCTGCGCACGCGCCACGGCGACATTCCCGTCCGAGTCAAGCGACCGGGGAAAGATCGATGGACGCGCGGGCACGCGATTTGGGTGTCCGACGTGTTCGGGTGGCGGGGTAGCCCCGCTGCTTGGAACGAGTATCTCGCCCAAGTCGTCGGCGTGACGCTGCGAGACCCGGACCCACACGAACGCAAGAAGCTGCATCCCCTCGGCGACGGCTTCGCGATCGCGACGTTGTTGATGCCTGACGGCGACACGTTGGAGGTTGCCACCGGGCCCGAGCACCGGGGGGCTCTACTCGGTCCTTTCGACGCCGTGAACGAGCCCGCCTGACCCACGCGATCGGGCAAGGCATCCCGATTGGGTCAGGCCGCCTCGACCTCGCCGACCCCCGTCGCTCGCCGCGCCATTGCCAGCGCGATGGCGATGGCCACGACGATGTCGATCAGGGCGTAGACGATCGCCGGTCCGAGCACCGAAGCCCTTCCGTCGAGTTGACCGGCGATGATGACCAGGCCCAGCGCGGCGAACCGCATCCCGGACACGAGCCCTGTCGCGGCACGCGTGGCGGGATCGCGGCCCCCGACGAGCATGCCGCTCGCGACCGCGAAAATGACGATGGCCACCGAGACGAGCATGACCCGGGAGCCCGCGAGCTCGACGATGGAGCTCAGGTTCACCGCGATACCCGCCACGAGGGCGATCGCCAAGGATAGATTCGCGAATCCGCACGAGCCTCGAGCGCCATCGTGACGCCGTCACCTCGGAGTGCCCCCGGACGAAGAGGCCGACCAGCAGCGGTACGAGCACGAGCACGATCAGGTTCTGGAGGATCGTGACCGGGCTGATCGTGGCTCCTGCCACCACCTGGCCGGCCCACAGCGGCACGGCGATCAGGTTGAGCACCTGGAGCACGATGACCATCGATACCGCCAGCGCGAGGTCGGCTCGGCCCGAGAGCTGCGACGCCTTGAGCCCAGCAGCGCCCGCCGAGCCGATCGCGGCCAGCGTCACGCCGGAGACCGCGTCTTCGGAGAGACCGAATGACACCGTGAGTCCCCACGCCGCGAGCGGAATGAGGACGACGTTCACTGCGATCAGGCCGACGACGAGACCGACGCGCCGCAACGGCGCCACGACTTCGGAGATGGTCAGCGACAGCCCGAGCGAGGCCACGGTGGCGACGATCGCCACGGCGATGCCCACGTCGAACACGGAGTCCAGAACTTGCTCGGTCGTCACGTCGCGCGTCCCCCGTCCCGATCGCGGCCGCGGCTCATCATCGGCGACCGGCTCGCCCTGTCACGGCGTCGAGCAGGAGGTTCCTGGGGCATCGTCCGCTGGCTCGGAGATAGGCTGGCGCGATGAGCAGTATCGACGTGCGCGCGACCGGGACGACGCTTCCTCGCGATGCGCCCCCCGCTTTCCATCTCCTCGCCAAGCCCACGGGAGCCGTCTGCAACCTCGACTGCACGTACTGCTTCTTCCTGTCCAAGGAGATGCTGTACCCGGGCAGCCGGTTCCGCATGGCCGACGACCTGCTCGAGACGTATCTCCGGCAGCTGATCGAGGCGCACGCCAGGTCGCAAGAGGTCGCCGTGGCGTGGCAGGGAGGCGAGCCGACGATGATGGGGCTCGACTTCTTCCGACGATCGGTCGAGCTGGCGGAGCAGCTGCGGCTGCCGCATCAGCGGATCGTGTACACGATCCAGACGAACGGCACGCTGCTCGACGACGAGTGGGGCGCGTTCCTCGCGGAGCACGGCTTCCTCGTGGGGCTCTCGATCGACGGTCCCCGCGAGATGCATGACACCTTCCGGGTCGACAAGGGCGGCAAGGGCAGCTTCGACCGGGTGATGGAGGGCCTCGCAACGCTGCAGCGCCACGACGTGGAGTGGAACGCGCTCACCACGATCCACGCGGCCAACCACGACCGAGGGCGGGAGGTCTATCGGTTCCTGCGGGATGAGTGCGGCGCCCGGTTCATGCAGTTCATCCCGATCATCGAACGCACCACTCCCGAGCTGCTCACGGTGGCCAACGAGGGCTGGGGCGAGACCGTGAGGGACCGTCCGCTCTACGTGCAGGACGGCGACCTAGTCACCGACCGGTCGGTGCCGCCCGAGGGCTACGGAAGGTTCCTGATCGACGTCTTCGAGGAGTGGAAGCGTCGCGATGTCGGCGAGGTCTACGTGCAGATGTTCGACGTCGCCCTCGCGAACTGGTACGGGGAACCGCCCGGGCTGTGCGTCCACTCCGAGACGTGCGGGCTCGCACTGGCGATGGAGCACACCGGCGACCTGTACTCGTGCGACCACTTCGTCGAGCCGGCGTACAAGCTCGGCAACATCACGGAATCACGCATGATCGACCTCATCGTGCTGCCGCAGCAGCAGGAGTTCGGCCGGGCGAAGCGCGACACCTTGCCCCCGTTCTGCTTGGAGTGCGACGTGCGGTTCGCCTGCCACGGCGGGTGCCCGAAGGACCGATTCACCTCGACGCCCGACGGCGACCCTGGGCTGCACTACCTCTGTCCGAGCTACAAGGAGTTCTTCGCACACATCCGGCCGACGATGGAAGCGATGTGCGACCTCATTCGTGCGGACCGAGCGCCGTCGGAGCTCGTGCACGTCTACGCGGCGGAGGACGCGAAGCGGGGGCGCAACGAACCGTGTACGTGCGGCTCGGGTCGCAAATGGAAGCACTGCCACGGTACCGACCAGCTGTGACCCGGATTCATCTCATGTAGACGATGGTTGCGTCGACCGGCCGCGGTTGTATGGAGGAAGCGCGGCAGGCCGGAACCGATGGGGAGGAGCACTGACATGACCGACACACCGACCGATGTCCTCGTGGCCGGCTACCGGGACATCGACGCGGCGACCCGCGACTTCGACGTTCTCATGCAGATCGTCAAGGACAAGAAGGTCGAGATCGAGGGCGCGATCCTCGTCACGCACGACGCCGATGGCGCGATCACGGTCGTCCAGCACGGCGACCACCTGGGCCGCAAGGGCCTCGGCTGGGGTGCCGGCGCCGGCCTGGTGGTCGGGCTCTTCGCCCCACCGCTCCTGGCCTCTGTCGCTATGGGCGGCGCCGTCGGTGGTCTGATCGGGAAGTTCACGGACCGCAAGGTCGAGGCGGGTATGGAAGGGCTCGCCGACCAGCTGCCGCCGGGCACGGCCGGGGTCATCACCGTCTTCGACGACGAACATCGGCTCGCGATCGAGCAGGCGCTGCCCGGGTCGCCGGCGAAGTCCATCGCCCAGACGGACACGGGCGGCATCCGAGCGCTGAAGGCCGAGCTCGCCACCGCGATGGGCAAGTTCGTGCAGGACCGGAGCGAGCTCCCGATCCCGGACCGGACCTTCGGCGGTACCGCCGGCCGCACGCTGAAGGACTCCGTCGCCGACTGGTCGATGATCCCCGGCCCGAAGGCGCCCGAGGGAGCGCCGAACGTGCTCCTCGCGATCATCGACGACGCGGGCTTCGGCTCGATCGACACCTTCGGCGGGCCGATCAGCACCCCCGCCTTTAGCCGGGTGCAGAAGTTGGGCGTGACCTACAACAGCTTCCACGTGACCGCGGTCTGCTCCCCGACGCGCGCCGCGCTGCTCACCGGGCGGAACCAGCATCGGGTCGGGTTCGGCTCGATCGCCGAGTACCCGGGCCCTTTCCCCGGCTACACGGCCGCGAAGCCGAAGAGCTGTGCCGGCCTCCCGCGCATCCTCAGGGAGAACGGGTACGTGACCGGCGGCTTCGGGAAGTGGCACCTGACCCCGAACACCGTGCAGGGGACGGCGGGGCCGTTCGATCACTGGCCGAAGTCCTGGGGCTTCGACCGCTGGTGGGGGTTCCTGTCGGGCGCTGCGGGCCAATACGACCCGATCATCACGCAGGACGACGCGGTCCTCGGTGTGCCGGAGGGCAAAGAGGGCGAACAGTACTACTTCCCGGACGACATCACCGACAAGGCTGTCGAGTGGCTCCACGGGGTCCGCGCGCAGGACGCGGAGAAGCCCTGGTTCATGTTCTATTCCACGGGCTGCGCGCATGCCCCCCACCACGTCCCGAAGGAGTGGGCCGACAAGTACGCAGGTCGGTTCGACGACGGCTGGGACGAGCTGCGGAAGCGAACGCTCGAGCGTCAGAAGCAGCTCGGCATCGTGCCGCAGGACACCGAGCTGACCGAGCGGCCCGACGCCTTCCCGGCGTGGGACTCGCTCGACGATGCGTCGAAGAAGCTCTATGCGAGGCAGATGGAGGTGTACGCCGGGTACCAGGAGAACGCCGACTGGAACATCGGCCGGCTGCTGGACGAGATCGAGGCGATGGGCGACCTCGAGAACACACTGATCATCTTCATCTGGGGCGACAACGGCGCCAGCCTCGAGGGCACGATCACTGGCTCGTTCAACGAGCTGACGTTCCTGAACGGGCTGGTCCTCGATCCCGCGCAGCAGACCGAGCTGATCGAGAAGTACGGGGGTCTCGAGGCCCTCGGCAGCGACCACACCGCGCCGCACATCGCCGCCGCTTGGGCCCACGCGTGCAACACCCCGTTCCAGTGGGGGAAGCAGACGGCGAGCCACCTCGGCGGCACGCGCGACCCGATGGTGGTCGCGTGGCCGTCCCGGCTGAAGGCCGATGTCACGGTGCGCTCGCAGTTCACGCACGTGATCGACGTCGGCCCCACGATCCTCGAGGCCGCCGGGATCCCGGAGCCGAAGACGGTCGACGGCATCGCGCAGGAACCGATGGACGGCACGAGCTTCCTGTACACGCTCGACGATGCCACGGCGCCGGAGCGCCACACGACGCAGTACTTCGAGATGTTCGCGAGCCGGGGCATGTACAAGGACGGCTGGTGGGCCGCGTCGCGGCCCGATCGTCTCCCGTGGGACCTCTCCCCGGAGACGTTGGCGCCGTTCGGGCCCGAGGCGGACTTCGACCCTGATCGCGACGTCGGCTGGGAGCTCTACCACCTGCCGGACGACTTCTCACAGGCCAAAGACATCGCGGTCGAGCATCCGGAGAAGGTGCAAGAGCTCCAGGAACTGTGGTGGCAGGAGGCCGAGCGCAACCGCGTGCTGCCGCTGATGGCGGGCTTCTCCGTCATCTACGGGATCCTGCCGCCGCTGCCGACCAACACGCGTTTCACCTTCGCGGGCGACGTGCAGAACATCAACTGGGGCATGATCCCTCGGATCTACGGCCGGTCGTACTCGATCGAAGCCGAGCTCGTCGTGCCCGAGACGGGAGCCGATGGCGTCATCGTCGCCATGGCCGACTTCATCGGAGGTTTCGGCCTCTGGGTCGACGGCGACGGCATCCTGAAGCACACGTACTCGTTGCTGGGTGTCGACACCTACCGGCAGGCCGCTGAGACGAAGCTGCCCTCGGGCGAGGTGAACGTGAAGATGCTCTTCGAGACTCAGGAGAACACGCCTGGGAGCGGGGGGCATGTCACGCTCTTCGTGAACGGCCAGCAGGTCGGCGAGGGTGACATGCCGCAGACCGTGCCGATCACGTTCACGAGCTACGCGGGGATGGACATCGGCCGGGACAACGGGTTGGTCGTCGACCTCGACTACGAGGACGAGGCGCCGTACGCCTTCAGGGGAACGGTCAAGAAGGTGACCTTCGACCTGACGCCGGGGACCCATGATGACGAGCGGAAGCTGCACGTCCACGAGATCCACCAGACCGTTGCGGCCGGCGTCGCAGGCTGAGCCCGGCGAGGCCCGAGCCCCGGCGCGGAGGATCGGTTCGTTCCGACCTGGAGGTGACTGATGTTGCACGGCCACGAACGGCATGACGACGAAGGCGACGGGACCGCCGTCGCCCCCGCATACACCCAACGGCTCGACCTGGAACCGATCCCGAAGTTCGAGATGCCGGAGCACGGCGCCCGTCCCGAGGCGGCCTACCGGCTGATCCACGACGAGCTCCTGCTCGACGGGAGCTCCCGGTTGAACCTCGCGACGTTCGTCACGACGTGGATGGAACCCGAGGCCGACCGGCTCATGGCCGAGGCGTTCGACAAGAACATGATCGACAAGGACGAGTACCCGCAGACCGCCGAGATCGAGCGGCGTTGCGTGAACATGGTCGCGCACATGTTCAACGCGCCAGATGACGGCGACGCGGTCGGTGCTTCCACGATCGGCTGAGCGAGGCGGTGATGCTCGCCGGCCTCGCGATGAAGTGGCGGTGGCGGGCGCGTCGCGAAGCATCGGGCGAACCCACCGACAAGCCCAACATGATCCTCGGTTCCAACGTGCAGGTCGTGTGGGAGAAGTTCTGCCGGTACTGGGACGTCGAGGCCCGCTACATCCCGGTGCATAAGGGCCGCTACGTGATCGCGCCCGAGGAAGCCGTGGAGCGTATCGACGAGAACACGATCGGCGTCGTGGCGATCCTCGGCACGACCTACACGGGTGAGTTCGAGCCGATCGAGGCGATCCACGATGCGGTGGTCGCGAGCAACGCCGAATCCGGGTTCGACGTCCCGGTGCACGTCGACGCAGCCAGCGGCGGCTTCGTGGCACCGTTCCTGCACCCGGAAGTGAAGTGGGACTACCGTCTCCCGATGGTGAAGTCGATTAACGTCTCGGGGCACAAGTACGGACTGACGTACCCGGGTGTCGGCTTCGTCGTGTGGCGCGACAAGGAAGACCTGCCTGAAGATCTGGTCTTCCACGTGAACTACCTAGGCGGCGACATGCCCACGTTCACACTGAACTTTTCGCGACCCGGCAACCAGATCGTGGGCCAGTACTACAACTTCCTGCGACTCGGGCGTTCCGGGTACCAGCGCATCATGCAGACGCTCCGCGACCTGGCGGTGCACACCTCGGGGAAGATCGCCGAACTCGGTCCCTTCGAGCTGGTGAGCGACGGCACGGCGATCCCGGTCCTCGCGTTCTCGCTGAAGGACGTAGGACCGTTCACGGTCTTCGACGTCTCCGAACGGCTCCGTATCACGGGCTGGCAGGTGCCCTCGTACACGATGCCCGACGACGCCACCGACGTCGCCGTGATGCGGGTCGTGGTTCGCGAGGGCTTCAGCTTCGACCTTGCCGAGGCGCTGATCGCCGATCTGCAGGAGGCCGTCGACCACCTGACGGAGAACCCACCCAGGTTGGGGTCGGCGACGCACGGCTTCAGCCACACGTAGCCAGGTGAGCGGCTCGGGCTCGCTGGTTCGCGCCCCGGGCGACTGGGTGCTCGAGGAGCGCCGTAAGGTCGGACCGTTCGTCACCCGGGAGCGATACACGCTGCCCGACGGCTCGCACCGCAGCTGGAACTCCCGACGCCACCGCAAGATAGGGCGGGCGGAGGAGCACCGCCGAGGGGTCACTCACCCCTGGTGGCGCCCGGGGCTCATCGGTTGGTGGGTGGCGGTGCTGTTCATGGTCGGCTCGGCCGCGTTCACGCTGGGCTCGTTCCCCCCTTACAGTGACGCGGTCTCGGCGAGCGAGGTCGCGATGACGTACTTCGTGGGTTCGTTCTTCTTCACCTCGGCCGGTTACCTGCAGTTCGTGCAGACGATCAACGCCGCCCCCGTGGGGGCTGCCCGTCGTCGTCATCGCCTGCTCGCCTGGCAGCCCCATCGCATCGACTGGTGGGCGGCCGGCGTGCAGTCGGTCGGGACCTTGGCGTTCAACCGCAGCACCTTCAACGCGATGGACGCTGCGCTCAGCACGCAGCAGCAAGAACGGCTCGTTCGGGATCGCGTTCATGGTCGCGAGCACCCTCGCCTGGATCGAGGTCTGCGACGGATGGTGGGGCTGGCACCCGGGGGACACGCCGTGGCGGATCGTGGCGCTCAACCTGCTCGGTTCGATCGCATTCCTCGTCTCGGCCGTCGCTGCGTTCATCCAGCCCTCGACCGGCGAGATCCTCAGCCTCCCGCTCGCGAATCTCGGCACGTTCGCGGGGGCGGTCTGCTTATTCCTCGGCGCCCTGCTGCTGATCCCCGAGCTCAGCGACGCCTGACTTCATCACGTCGAGTCGTAGCCCACGCCTTGGATCCACCTCAGCGGGTCAGCAATCTCATTCCTATCGGGTTTCGCCTGTGCGTTCACGCAGCTTCTCGGCAGGCGTACCGCGGCGACGAGCGAAGGCGGGTAGGGCTAGCTGGGCTCACCCCGGGCGCGTGACGTCCCGGCACGAGGCTGTCGTCGTAATCCAGCGACGACGTGGCCTGTCGGACTCGGCGCTCGGACCCGTAGGCGAGGCTCATCGCCGCGGTGCCAGCGGCTCCCGCGACGACGCTGCGCACCGGCCACGGGATGTCTCGGGATCTCGTCGCGGCCACCGTCACGCCTCCTTGTCGTCCGCGGCATCGGTGAGCGCGACCGCTGCCGCGATCAGGGTCAGGTGGGTGAACGCCTGTGGGAAGTTCCCGATCAGGCGTTCGTGCTCCTGGTCGTACTCCTCCGCGAACAATCCCAGATCGTTCTGCAACGAGAGCAAGCGGTCGAACAGCGCTCTCGCCTCATCGAGTCGCCCGAGCATCGCGAGATCGATCACGAGCCAGAAGCTGCACGCGAGGAACGCGCCCTCCCCGGGAGGCAACCCGTCGGCTGCGTCCTCGTCGGGGATGTAGCGCATCACGAACCCGTCGCGCACGAGCTCTCGCTGGATCGCGTCGACAGTGCCCGCCACCCGAGGGTCCGACGGAGGAAGGAACCCAACCTGGGGGATCAACAGCAAGGCGGCGTCGAGCTGGCTCGACCCGTAGTACTGGGTGAAGGTGTTCCGCTCGGCGTCGAAGCCCTCTTGGCAGACCTCGTCGTGGATCTCGTCGCGCATGCGTCGGAGCCTGTCGAGCGGCCGCTCGACGCCGGATTCCTCGAGGATCTTCACCAGACGGTCAGCGGCGACCCAGGCCATCACCTTCGAGTGCACGAACTGGCGCCGCGGGCCGCGCACCTCCCAGATGCCGTC
Source organism: Actinomycetota bacterium (assembly GCA_035697485.1). NCBI lineage: Bacteria > Bacillati > Actinomycetota > Actinomycetota bacterium. Next base: position 86,494 of record DASSCU010000025.1, on the reverse strand, counting down.
GTCGGGATCACGCCAGTGTTCCTCGAGCCACTCGATCACACCCCGCGCGGGGTCAAGCGCCTCGGGTGCCGGCGCCATGCCGAGCTGGCGGGCCCGATAGATCGCGTCGGTGAGCTCTCCGTAGACGTCGAGTTGCAGCTGCCCCGACGCGGCGTTCCCGACCCGCACCGGGGCGGAACCCTCATACCCGGGGAGCCAGTCGAGCTCGTACTCCTCGAGCCGGCGTTCTCCCGCGACGCCGTACATGATCTGCAGGTCCTCGGGATCGCCCGCGACCGCGCGGACCATCCAGTCGCGCCACTTCGTCGCTTCGTCCACGTACCCGGCGGCCATCAAGGCATCGAGCGTCAGCGCCGCATCTCTGATCCAGCAGAACCGGTAGTCCCAGTTCCGCACCCCTCCGAGGAACTCCGGGAGCGAGGTCGTGGGGGCGGCCACGACGCCCCCCGTCGGCTCGTACGTGAGCGCCTTCAGCGTGATGAGGGAACGCTCGACCTCGTCCTTCCATCCGCCCTCGTAGGTGGACCGGCTCGACCACTCACGCCACCATCGGTCGGTTTCGTCGACGGCCTCGAGCGGGTCGATCGGCGCCGGTGCATCTTGCCACGACGAGTGCCACGTGAGCACGAACCCCACGCGCTCTCCTTCGTTCGCGACGAAGCTCGCGTTGAGACCGTGATCCGCGATCGCGACTGGGGCATCGGCCCTCAGCTCCATCGCCTCGGGGCCGGCACCCGCGTTCACCACGGAGCCCGATCCGTGGATCCACGGCCTGGTCTTGCCGTAGTCGAACCTCGGCACGCATCTCGAGACGATCGGCACGGAGCCTCTCAACCCCTCCACGAGCCGGACGAGCCGCGGATGTTCCTGTCGCGCTGGCATGCAGTCGACGATCCGAACGGCCCCATCGCGGGTCTCGAACTCCGTCTCGAGCACCAATGTCCCGGGCCGATACCGGCGCGACGTGGCGACGACCTCCCCGCTCGGGGCGAGGATCCACGACCCGTGTTCCTCGGTGCCCAGCAGGCTCGCGAAACACGCTGCGGAGTCAAACCGGGGCAGGCACAGCCAGTCCACCGAGCCGTCACGTCCCACGAGCGCGACGGTGTGCGTGTCTCCGATCAGCGCATAGTCCTCGATGCGAAGTGCCATCAGGTCCCTCCCGTTCGGCCGGCTTCGTTCGACCCTGCGGTCTCATGCGCCCTGGTTCCCGGCATCGTGGCAGCGCCGGATCGAAGGCTCATCAGCCCGTTCGGATGATTACCCCCCGGCGATGACGGTGTCGCCGGAGAGATGCCGTCTCGCACGAGACCTGAGATTCTCACTCCTGGTGGATGACGCGCCCACGGTGGCGTGCAACCGAAAGGGGGCTCTGGTGAGCGATACCGACGTCGAGCTCGGCCCGATCGACTATCTCGTCGTGGAGTGGCCGGCTGGGAAGCAACCGAGCGGGGAGGGACTGCCGATCATCGTCGATCTGGTCGATCGTGGCGTGATCCGCCTCCTCGACCTCGCCTTCGTGCGGAAGGACGATGACGGCTCCGTCATCGCCGTGGACCTGAGCGACTTCGGTGAAGGTCCGGAGCTGACGGTGTTCGAAGGGGCGTCATCCGGGCTCCTCGGGCAGGACGACTACGACGAGGCCGGTGCGGCGATCGAGCCGGGAAGCTCCGCGGCCCTGCTCGTCTACGAGAACACGTGGGCGGCCCCGTTCGCGACCGCGCTGCGGCGCAGCGGTGCGCAGCTCGTCGCGAACGGCCGTATCCCCGTGAACGCCCTCATCCAGGCGCTCGACGAACTCGAAGAGGAGGAGTGACGATGCCCGGGTTGATCAGAGGTGTCGCCCGCACCGCGGTCGTCGCGGGCACCGCGACCGCGGTCTCGAACCGCGTGTCACGGCGCCAGTACAACAAGTGGTCGCAGCAGGAACAGCCGCAGCAGGGCTACGAGCAAGCTCCGCAGGAGCAAGCTCCCCCGCCGCCCGCCCCCGCCGCGCCGTCGACCGACGACAAGCTCGCACAACTCAAGGAGCTCGGTCAGCTGAAGGACTCAGGCGTCCTCACGGACGCCGAGTTCGAAGCGCAGAAGGCGAAGATCCTCGACGGCTGAGCTCGCTCGACCGGGGGCATCCGACTTCCCCCCGTTCACCTCGATGCGTTAGCCTTCCCCGTCGGGCCGCCAATCGGATTCCGGGGGGGAGATTGGCTACGCAGGTCGCACGTCGCACCGTCGCGCACGCGCCGCTTGCGGTGCGATGGGGCCTGCTTCCTTCCAGGGTCGTGCCGCCGGTGTCGAGGGCGTCGGACGTCATGCGAGCCGACCTCGTGGCGGCGGTGGGCGCTTCGACCGCTCCGATCGTGAGCGTGATCGCCGCGAGCGGATACGGGAAGTCGACCCTCATGGCGCAGTTCGTCGACCACGACCCCCGCCCTTCCGCATGGCTGAGCCTGGGCGAGGACGCCGACGACCCTGTGGCCCTGGCGCGATACCTCGCGCTCGCGATCGACCCGGTGGCGCCGGTCGGAGAGAGCCTCACGAACGAGCTCGACGGTCTCCAACCCAGGATCCGCCTCGTGACGGCGGGGCTCGCCGCCGCGATCCGCGGGGCCGACGCCCCGTTCATCCTCGTCGTCGACGACGTTCATCTGCTCACGGATCGACGCTGCTTCGCCTTGCTGCGCAATCTCTCTGGGGAAGTAGCACCGGGATGCCTGGTCGTGTTCGTCGCCCGATCCGAGACGCCTCTCGCGCTGGGACGTGCTCGAGCCGCCGGGGAGCTTCTCGAGCTCGGGATCGACGATCTGCGCTTCACGCCTGACGACGCCGCAGATCTGCTGCGAGCGTCGGGCGCCCGCGAGATCGATGCCGAGGACGTCGCCCGCCTCACTGATCAGACGGAAGGATGGGCCGTCGGCCTGTACCTCGCCGCCCGGTCGATCGCGGCCAACCCGTCTGCCGCCCCCTCGTTCAGCGGGGACGATCGATACGTGGCCGACTACCTGCGAGAGACGATGCTCGCCGACCTGGCTCCCGAGGAGGTGGACTTCCTCGTCCGGAGTTCGGTCTTGGACGAGCTGTCCGGCGAGCTGTGCGACGCGACGCTCGCGACGACCGGGTCCGGGGCGATGCTGGAGACCCTCGAGGCCTCGAACCTGCTGGTCGTGCCGCTGGACCACCGCCGCGAACGCTTCCGCTATCACCACCTGTTCCGCGATCTGCTGCGGATGGAGTTGGAGCATCGATCGCCTGAGCTCGTGCCGGTGCTCACCGCGCGTGCGTCGGTGTGGTGCGAAGGCCAGAACCTCACGGACCAGGCCGTGGCGTACGCGATCGCTGGGCACGACGTCGATCGAGTCGGCGCCTTGATCGAGCGATACGCCCAGGCCACGTACTACGGGGGGCGGGCGAACGTGGTCCGTGCCTGGATCGAGTGGTTCGGCGACCACGGGGACCTCCGTCGACACCCTGGCGTCGCCCTGCTCGGAGCGTGGCTCCATGCGGCGGAGCAGCATCCCGTCGAGGCGGAGCGATGGATCGATGCGGTGCCGCCCTCGGATGGCATCGATGCCGCGGATCGCGAGCGCGAGGCAGCCCGGGCCCTGCTCCACGCCACGATGGGGCGGGACGGCGTCGAGCGGATGCGCGTGGACGCCGAGCGGGTCTCCTCGCTCCTCCCCGCCGCCAGTCCCTGGCGCCCCAACGCATGGTTGGTCACCGGGCTTGCCTCCCTGTGCAGCGGGGATCTGGAGTCGGCCTCGCGCGCCTTTCAACACGCCGTCGAGTTCGCGAGCCAGATGGGGATCGCGATCCCGTGGGCGCTCGCGCACGCGGAGCTCACGATCGTCGGCCTCGAGATCGGTGACGTCCTCTCCGCGGCGGCGCACGCGTCCGCCGCGAGGCGGATCGTGGAGGAAGGGAGGCTCCAGGGCTACCCGACGAGCGCGTTGACCTACGCCGTCGGTGCGAGGGTCGCGCTCGTGCAGGGCGACCCGGTCCGCGCGCGAGCGTGCGCGGAAGAGGCTGCGTCGCTGGACCCCGGTCTCACGTACGTGATGCCCGTGTTCGCCCTCCAGACCGACCTGCTCCTCGCCAGGTCAGCGATGGGGCTCGGTGACACCGCATCCGCCGAAGGCTTCCTGAGTCGCGCCGACGATGTGATCGCCCATCGGCCTCACCTCGACACGCTCGTTTCGGAGCTCGAGAGCGCTCGCGACGAGCTCGACGCGCTCCGCGCGTCGGCCGTGGGGGCACCGACGCTCACGCCCGCGGAGGCACGACTCTTGCCGCTACTGACCACCCACCTCTCCTTCCGGGAGATCGGCGGGGAGCTGTTCGTCTCGTCCCACACCGTGAAGACGCAGGCGATCTCGATCTACCGCAAGCTCGGGGTGTCCTCCAGAGGCGAGGCGGTGCGCGTCGCGCGCGAGATCGGGTTGCTCACCCCCTGACCGCTGTTTCATGCGGTCGAGGCGATGCTTCCCGGCTCCCGAAGGCCAGAGGATGTGGGCAGATCTGTGGATCGGAGGCGCGTGTGCCCGGATACCAGGACGTCCTGCGTCTCCTCGCGGTGAACGACCGCCGCCTGCTCGCCGGACTGCGTGGCGTCGACGAGGCGACGGCCGTGTGTCGGCACCTCGATCCCCGAACGACGGCGCTCGTGCGTGTCGCCTCGCTCGCCGCCGTCGGAGGGCCGGTGGAGACGTTCCGTTGGACGATCCAGGATGCCCTCGAGGCGGGTGCCGATGAGGACCAGGTGGTCGCGGTGCTCCTCGCGATCGCGCCGCTCGTCGGCGTCGCGCGCGTCGCCGCGATCGTGCCGACGGTTGCGCTGGCCCTCGACTACGACCTCGACGCCGCGCTCGAGTCGCACGACGTCTGACCGCCCAAGAACAAGAGCAGGGCCGGCCTCGCTGCGGAGGCCGGCCCTGTTGGTTCGCGCGTGACGAACTACGGTTCGGCGATGTCGCGCCCGTGCACCGTGAGCGCCCAGATCACGAAGACGTCGATCGCGATGATCGTCAGTGCCCAGAACGGGTAGTGGGGGATCCACGCGAAGTTCGCGATCGCGCTCACCGTCGCCATGATCACGCCGACCGTGCGTGCCCACACCGCGCCCGAGAAGAGCCCAAAACCGGCGAGCAGCACGATCACGCCCGCGATCAGGTGGATCCAGCCCCACGTCGTGGCGTCGAACTGCAGGACCCAGTTCGGCGTCACCGTGTAGAACTCGTCCTCCAGGATGCCGGCGATGCCGGCGATGATGTGGAACGAGCCGATCAGGATCATCATGAACGCGGCGAACATGGTGAACCCGACGGCGGCGCCGCTGCGGTTGCTAGCCATGAGTTCTCCTCCCTCTCCGGACCGCGTCGACCGCGATCACCTCTATCCGACCTCTCGATAGGCCTTCGTACATCACCCGTGTGGGATGAAAATGCCCTCGAGGTGCACGATACTCGTTGCCCCGGAAGGAAGTGGTAGCCGGGGCACGATATCTCGGCACGAGGGAGGAGCCGTGTCGTCGCTCGTCGGGGGATTCCTGGTCGTGATGGGTCTCGCGATCGCGCTGACCTGGGCTCGCGACATGCGGTCCAGCCCCGAGGTCGACCGGTCCGCCGGGCTGCTCAGGGCACGCGACCGTCGGGATGGATCGCTCTTCTTGCCGCACTGGATCGCCGAGTACTCGACCGCGATCGGGCTCGTCGTCGGCGGCATCGGCCTGATCGCCGACGTGGGGTGGGCCGAGGGCGTGTCGCTCGTTGCGCTCGGCGCCCTGACCTACACGTCGATCAACTCCCTGGGGTGGACGCTCGCGTTGCGATCGCGTCGCCCGTACGCGATCCCGATGCTGGTCGGGGCGATCGGGGGCGTCGTCTCGATCGGCGTGCTGCTCGTCACGTGACCGGGCCGTCGTCGCCTCGCTAGGCTGCGACCGGAACCACGGCGGCCGGAACCGGATGGGGGTCGATCGGAGGTGCGAGCGAACTACATCGGCGGCGAGTGGCTCGAGGGCTCGACGACCGTCGACGACGTCAACCCGTCCGACCTCTCCGACGTCGTGGACGAGTTCGCGGTCGCCGACGAGGCGCAGGTCGACACCGCGATCGATGCCGCGGTGGCTGCCGCCCCGGAGTGGGCAGCGTCGACACCGGCCGAACGGTTCACCGTGTTGGAGCGGGTGGGGCTCGAGCTCGAGGCCCGTTCACGAGAGCTCGGCGAACAGCTCTCGCGAGAGGAAGGCAAGCCGAGAGCCGAGGGCGTCGGTGAGGTCCTGCGCGCGGCGCAGCTGTTCCGCTTCTTCGCGGGCGAGGCGCTGCGCATCCCCGGCGAGCACATGCGCAGCGTTCGTCCCGGCGTCGACGTCGATGTGCTGCGCGAGCCGCTCGGCGTGGTCGGCGTCATCACCCCGTGGAACTTCCCGATCGCGATCCCCGCGTGGAAGATCGCGCCCGCGCTGGCGTACGGGTGCACCGTCGTGTTCAAGCCCGCCGAGCTGGTGCCGGCGTCGGCGTGGTCGATGGTGGAGATCTGCGCGAGGGCGGGGCTCCCGCCCGGTGTGCTCAACCTCGTGGTCGGGCCCGGTCGCGTCGTGGGCGAACGGCTCCTCCACGACCCGAGGGTTCGCGGGGTGACGTTCACGGGCTCCCAGGCGATCGGCTCACGGGTCGCCCAGGCGCTCGCCGCTCGGTTCGGGAAGGCGCAGCTCGAGATGGGCGGCAAGAACCCCCTCGTGATCCTCGACGACGCCGACCTCGACATCGCGGTGGACTGCGCTCTGCAGGGTGCCTTCTTCCAGACGGGGCAGCGGTGCACCGCCTCCTCACGGTTGATCGCGACCCAGGGCATCCACGACCGGTTCGTCGACGCCCTCGTCGAGCGGCTCCGGTCGCTGCGGGTCGGCCATGCCCTCGGCGATGACACCGACATCGGGCCGGTCGTGAGCGCCGACCAGCTCGAGCAGGACCTCGGGTACCTCGCGCTCGGGCGCGACGAGGGCGCGGAGCTGGTGCAGGGCGGCGCCCGGCTCGAGCGCGAGACCGACGGCTACTTCCTCGAGCCCGCCCTGTTCGTCTCGACGGCGAACGAGATGCGGGTGAACCGCGAGGAGATCTTCGGACCGATCGCGACGGTGATCAGAGCCGGCGATGCCGACGAAGCCCTCGCGTTGGCCAACGATACGGAGTACGGCCTCTCCGCAGGCGTGTGCACGACCTCGCTCGCGCAGGCCGTACGCTTCCGCGACGGGCTGCAGGCCGGCATCGTGACGGTGAACCTGCCCACGGCAGGCGTCGACTTCCACGTGCCCTTCGGCGGCACGAAGGGCTCGTCGAGCGGAAGCCGCGAGCAGGGCCGCTACGCGGTGGAGTTCTTCACGACGGTGAAGACGGCCTACGTGCGGCCCTGAAGGGCCCGGCGCTCAGCCCTTCCGGCCCTCGAGCGCGGCCACCTCGATCAGGTCGGCGGCCACCCGCGTGCCGTCGTGGGCGCGGATCGCCTCACCGGCCGCTCGCATGCGCCGGTGCAGATCCTCGTCACCCGCGAGCCTGCCGACCGCATCGCGGAGCTCCCGGTCCTCGAACCCGTACGTGTCGAGGCGCGCGCCGAACCCCAACTCGTCGACCCGCTGCGCGTTGTCGTACTGGTCCCAGAAGAGGGGGAGCACGATCATCGGCTTGCCGAAGTGGAACGCCTCGGTGGTCGTGTTGTTCCCGCCGTGGGTGATCACGAGGTCGCAGTGCGGGATGATCGACGTCTGCGGCACTCGCGCCTCGCCCCACATGTTGTCGGGCAGGTCGATCTCGTCGGCCCTGGGTCCCTTCGAGACGATGTAGCGGTGGGGCGTCTCCGAGAGCACCGCCACGAGTCGACGCATCAGCTCGACGTCGGCCGAGCCCAGCGAGCCGAGCGACAGGTACACGAGTGAGCCGTCGCCGTCGCTGAGCGACGCCGGCACCTCGAACGGCTCCTCCGTCTCGCGCACGCTCGACTCGAGGCGGTGCCACGTGGAGGCGAGCGGCCGCGACCGCGGGTAGTCGGCGACCGCCGGGTACACCGAGAGGTTCAGCACGTCGGACTCGTGGATGAACTCGAGGTCGGGGAGCGGCGGGGCGCCGGCGTCGATCACGAACGCGTTGTACCGGTCCCACGTCTCGCGATGCGACCGATCGTATTCCTCACGGAACGCCGCCCACTCGCCTTCGTCGTCGATCGGGTACCCGCTGAACGTCGGCGGGAGCGCCGGGTCCTTCATCTCGAGCGGGTTGCAGCTCATGATGCGGACCCACGGCGCGCCGTGGGTCATCAACGCGGGGAACGTGTTCACGTTGTCCTCGACGATCACGTCGGGTCGGGCGCGGTCGAGGATCCCCTTCAGCTGCGGCTCGCAGTAGGTGGCGCCGTCGATCAACGAGGCGAAGACGGGCTCGATGAACGTGGAGAGCTGTTCGATCGTCGGCTTGCGGAATTCGGGCGCGGTCTCGCTGATGAAGTCGATCCAGAACTGGCCGGCATCCTGCTCGTCGTCGCCCTCGGGCGGGGGGGCGAGGTCGACGAGATCCTCCTCGAACCCCAGTGGCTCGAGCTTGCCCTTCCACGATGCCTCGGCGGCGAAGACGACCCGGTGACCGCGCTGCTCGAGGATCTTGCCGATGCCGATGCAGTTGTTCGTGGGCCCGTACGCGCTCTCGGGCATGAACACGATCGTGAGCCGTTCGTCCATCTCGAGATCCCCCTTCGCTCGTTCCACCCTCCGCCGCATCATGTCTCGCGCGCAAGACGTCCCCTCCGGTGCAAAAGCGCTTGCGCATCCCTTTCAGGTGGGTTATACCATGCGCTTCACGCCGACCTTTCTCCGTACACCTTGTCGACAGGTCGGTCCGGGATATCCCTGGGGGGTGCGTCAGGATGCGTCAGCGGTTCCTTCGTCTCGCAGCGCTCATGTCGGTCGCGGTGCTCGTGCTCGCGGCCTGTGGATCTGACGAGGGGGGTGAGACGCCGCCCGTCGACGATGCGGCGACCTCGGCCGGGCCGGTCGACATCAGCGGCACCACGCTCACGGTCTCGAACTGGGACCTCTACATGCCGAAGTCGGTGATCAAGGGGTTCGAGGAGGAGACCGGGGTCAACGTCGAGTACGCGCTCCATACGACGAACGAAGACATCATGGGCAAGCTCACTGCCGCGAACGGCACGGGCTTCGACCTCGTCTTCGTGTCCGGCCCGTTCGTTCAGGCCCTGCAAGGGCTGGGGTACGCTGCCGAGCTCGACCATTCCCAGATCCCGAACCTCGCGAACCTCGACCCCGAGGCGACACAGCTCGCGTTCGACCCGGGGAACACCCACTCGGTGCCCTACACGTGGGGCACGACGGGCATCTGCTACCGAAGCGACCTCCTCTCGGAGACGCCGAGCTCCTGGGAGGCCTTCCACACGGCGGCGGCCGACACCGATCAGAAGATGACGATGCTCGGCACCGACCGCTGGTTACTGCAGCCGGCGCTGCTGAGCCTCGGGTACTCGGTCAACACGACCGACCCCGCCGAGATCGACGAGGCGAAGGCGTGGACGATGGAGGCCAAGGAGAACCTGCTCGCGTTCGACGACACGACCTTCTACTCGAAGCTCGCGTCCGGCGAGGCCAGCCTGGTGCATGCGTGGGACGGGTGGTGCGAGTACGGGCGGCTCGAGGTGAAGGACCCGGAGACCATCCAGTTCGTGATCCCCGACGAGGGCAGCGATCTCTGGGTCGACACGATGGTCGTGCTCGAGGCCTCCGAGAACAAGGCCGCCGCCCATGCGTTCATCGACTACATCCTGCGCCCGGACGTCGGGAAGTCGATCGTCGAGTTCACGTTCTACAAGATGCCGAACGCCGAGGTGATGGCCGCGGTCGACCCCGCGGTGATCGAGGACTACCCGACGCTCGCGATCTCGCCCGCCGAGCTCTTCGAGCAGGAGGTACAGACCGACCTGGGTGAGGAGGGCACGGTCCTGTGGTCGGAGGCCGCGACCGAGATCAAGGCGTGAGGCGACCGCTCCACCGGTCATGAGCACCGCGGCGGCCCCGGCCCGGCGAGCCCGCGGCCGGGTCTGGGGCCCGCGCGTCGTGCTGCTCGGGCCGGGTACGGCGTGGTGGCTCGTCTTCTTCCTGGTCCCGGTCGGGGTGCTGATCGCGTACTCGTTCTTCAGCAGGGGCCCCTACGGCGGCGTGATCTACGAGCCGACCCTGAAGAACTACGTCCGCGCCCTCGATCCGCTCTACATCGGCGTGCTGTGGACCTCCGTGCGCATCGCGTCGATCGCGACGGCGGTGGCGCTGGTGCTCGCCTTTCCGGCGGCGTTGTTCATCGCGCGGGCGTCGTCACGCTGGCGGGTGCCGCTGCTCGTGCTCGTGATCCTGCCGTTCTGGACGAGCTTCCTGATCAGGACCTACGCCTGGATGGTGCTGCTGAACCCTGCCGGCCTGATCAACAGGGTGCTGATGGGCATCGGCGTGATCGACGAGCCGCTGCCACTGCTCTACAACGAGTTCGCGGTGACGCTCGGCCTCGTCTACGCGTATCTGCCGCTGATGGTGTTGCCGATCTACGCCTCGCTCGAGCGCCTCGGGCCGCAGGCGTCGGAAGCGGCGGCCGATCTGTACGCGACCCCTGCCCAGACGCTGTGGAGGGTCACGGTCCCCCTCACGCTGCCCGGCATCGTGGCGGGGTGCATCTTCGTCTTCGTGCCGAGCCTCGGGAACTTCATCGTGCCGGACCTGCTCGGGGGCGGGCAGACAGTGATGATCGGTAACGTGATCCAACAGCAGTTCCTGACCGCGCGTGACTGGCCGTTCGGCGCCGTGCTCGCGATGTCGGTGATCGTGCTGATGTTCGTGGTGCTGGCCGTGCAGGCGCAGGTGCTCCGGCGGACGCAGGAGGTGGAACATGGCCGTCCGGCGTAGCCGCTCCCTGCGAGTGCATATGGGGCTGTTGTTCGCGTTCCTCTACCTTCCGATCGCGGTGCTCGTGTTCCTGTCGTTCAACAGCTCGGGGCTGCCCACCGTCTGGGAAGGCTTCTCCCTGCAGTGGTACCGGGACCTCGTCGGTGACGAGGAGCTGCTCGCGGCGATCAAGAACTCGTTGATCGTGGCGGGCTTCGTCACCGCGATCTCGGTCGTGCTCGGCACGCTGCTCGCGCTCGGGCTGCAGCGCACGGTGCGAAGCCGCGTCCTCGACAGCGCGCTGTTCCTGCCGGCGGTGATCCCCGATATCGTGCTCGCTATCGGGCTGCTCTCGTTCTTCAACCTGCTGCGGTTCACGCTCGGCCTGCAGACGATCGTGATCGCCCACGTGGTGTTCGACATGATCTTCGTGGCCGCGATCGTGCGGACGAGGCTCGGCTACTTCGACCGGCGGATCGAAGAGGCCGCCGCGGACCTCGGGGCGAACCCGGTCACGACGTTCCTGCTCGTGACGCTGCCGGCGATCCTGCCGGGCGTGATCGCCGGGGCGCTCGTCGCCTTCACATTGTCGATCGACGAGTTCGTGATCGCCTTCTTCAACTCGGGCCCGACGTCGATCACGTTCCCGATCAAGGTGTACTCGATGATCCGCTTCGGCGTGACGCCCGTGATCAACGCGGTGGCGGCGATCGTCATGGTGGTCTCGCTGCTGACGATCGTGGTCGCACTGCGGCTCACGCGGCCGAAAGGCGAGGTATCGACCGGTCTCGGGGTCGGCGCATGAGCCGTCCGTCGAACGGAGCCAAGCGCAGGGTCGGTATCAAGGACGTGGCGGAGGCCGCCGGTGTGTCCATCACGACGGTCTCGCACGCGCTGAGCGGCAAGGGCCGGCTCACCGAGGAGACGCGGCTGCGGGTCCGCCGCATCGCGACCGACCTCGGCTACACCCCGCACCCGGTCGCCCAGAGCCTGGCGAGCGGGCGCACCGGCATGATCGCCACGGTGGTCTCGCTGCCCGGGAACGCTCCGATCGCGTTCACGCAGATCGACTACTACGTCGCGTTGATGAACGGCGCCACACGGGCGGCGGTCGGACGCGGCTACGCGCTCGTCGTCGCTCCCTCCACCGCCGGTCCCGAGACGTGGGGCCGCCTCCCGCTCGACGGCGTGATCGTGATCGACCCGGCCGACGGAGACGCGACCCTGTCGATGCTCCGGGGCCGGGGGGCGCCGATCGTGTTCGTCGGCCGCGACCCGCACGGCGAACCGGGCGACCTCGTCGTCGAGAACGATCGGGCGGCGGCAACTCGGTCAATGCTCGACCACCTGGTGGAGGCGGGCGCCGGCAGGGTCGGCGTGATCGGCCTGCGCACGTTCGAGACCTTCTCCGAGGACGCGGTCGCCGCCTACCGCGCATGGTGCGCCGACCGCGGGGAGCGACCGTTCGTGCACACGGTCGATGCCGATTCCACGGCGTCGTCTGAGGAGCTCCGCGCCGGCGCGGCGGCGTTCCTCGAGCGCGACGACCGTCCAGACGGCGTGTTCTGCCTCTACGAGCGCCAGGCCGTGGAGCTGACCGCCGCCGCTCGCGAGGCGGGCGTGGCCCTGCCCGGCGAGCTACTCGTCGCGACGATCGCGGAGGTGGGGCTCGCGGCGTCGGCGCATCCCGGACTCACGACGCTCGAGCTCAACCAGGACCGGCTGGGTGAGGTGGCCGCGACGCTGCTGGTCGACGTGCTCGAGGGACGCCCGGTCGTCTCCGTCCGCGACGTCCCGACCTCGATCTCGGTCCGCGGTTCGACGACGCGGGTGCGCTAGGACACCCGCTGCTGCACGTATCGGCGTCGGCCGGCTCTCGTCTTGACCTGCGCGGCAGGGGAAGCGACGTTCGGCCGATTTCCCCCGCCATCGGGCCGAGGCCGCCACCGCCGACGCGGAACGGGTCAGGCCGGGTCGAGCACGATCTGCCGCACGTCGGTGCGGCCGCTCGCGAAGCCCGCGCCACAGTACGCGAGGTAGTAGCGCCACATGCGGCGGAAGCGCTCGTCGAAGCCCATCGTCGAGATGCCGGGCCACGCCGCGTCGAAGCGCTCGAGCCAGCACCCGAGCGTGCGGGCATACGAGCCGCCGAAGCCCTCGTCCTCGCGCCAGGCGAGCCGATGTCGCGCGGCGAGCTCGTGGAGCACCCGCGGCGCGGGCACCTGCCCGCCCGGGAAGATGTAGCGTCGGACGAAGTCGGGGTGCTCGTCGGACTCACGCCAATGACGGTCGGCGACCACGATCAGCTGCAGGCCGATCGATCCTCCGGAACGCACGCGCGCACGGAGCTGCCGGAAGAATGGGTTCCACAGCTGTTTGGGGATCGACTCCATCATCTCCACCGACACGATCCGGTCGTAGGAACCCTCGAGCGTCTGGAAGTCCTGCAGTCGGGCGTCGACGCGATCGACGAGCCCGTGTTCGACGACGAGCTTCTCGACGTACTCGTGTTGCTCCTTCGAGACCGTCACGATCGTGACCCGGCAGCCGAGCTCGCCGGCCAGGTACACCGCGAACCCGCCCCAGCCCGAGCCGATCTCCAGCACGTGATCGCCTTCCTGAACCCCCGTGCGGGCGGCGAGCCGCCGGTACTTCCGCCGCTGCGCGTCGGCAAGCGAATCGCCCGCGTCGAAGATGCCCGAGGAGTACGTCATCGTCTCGTCGAGCCACTCGGCGTAGAAGTCGTTGCCGAGATCGTAGTGCTGCACGATGTCGGTGAGCGGTCCGCGCGGCCGCGACGGATCTCCGAGCACTCGCCACGCCCACCGTCCGAAGCGGTGGAGCCACGCCGGCACCGGGTCGCGGTATCGCGGCTCGAGATGGAGGGCGCACAGCTCGAGGAACGCCTCGAGGTCGTCGACGTCGTAATCGCCGCGCACGTAGGCGTCGGCGAGGCCGATCGCGCCGGTCGTGGTGACGAGCCGGAGCGGCCGCCACCGATGCAGCGTGACGTGCGCGGCCGGCCCTGGATCGCGACCATCGTACAGGCGGTGCGTGCCGTCGGGGAGCGTGATCGAAGCCCGTCCCGCGCGGACACGCGCCCCGACGATGTCGAGGATGCGTCGCTCGGCGGCACCGACGAGCGCGTTCATCGCACGAGCGTACCCCGGTCCGAACCCATGCCGGAAGGCACCCGGGCCGGGCGGTTGGCGCCGTGCACCACCGTCATCGGCGAGGCGGGTGGCGCCCCTCGCCGGCGGTATGGTGCGCCCTTGCGCCACAGCTTCAGCGCCTCCCAGTGGATCCCTCCGATCACCTTCACGGTGACCAGCGGGTAGCGGAGCAGCACCGACACCAGCGAGCGCCCGGTGAGCGGCCGGCGGCGTGCACCCAGCGTAGCCACCAGCACCCGGCCGCCGGCCGCGGTCTCCCGCACCACGACGGAGACCCGCTCGTCCGGCACGCGCGTGGAGAAGTCGTACGTCGCGGCCATGTCGATGAAGGGCGAGACGAACAGCTCCTTGTCGAAGACCGTCCGCACGCTGCGCCCCCGGCCGTTGCCGGTCACGTCGCCGGGGGAGACGGGCACGAGGTAGTCGTGCCATTCCCCGAAGGTGTTCGAGACCTCGTAGAGGATCGCGCGCAGGTCGCCGTCGGGTCCATGGCAGAACCACACCGAGATCGGGTTGAACGCGTAGCCGAAGACGCGAGGGAACGTGAGGACGCGCACGGGCCCGCCCTCGATATCGACGCCCCCCTCGGCGAGCCGTCCCTCGATCCACGGGCGCAGCGGCGATCCGTCGCGCGCCCCATGGTCGACCTCGTGGAAGCTCACCGGCGCCGGCCGGTTCAACCCGAAGCCGGGCACCCGCCGGTCGAGCTCGGGCAGCTCGTCGAGGTCGGCGAGCAGGTACCAGACCCCGTACGACAGACGATGCCGACGGGGGAACGATCGCTCGTGCATCACGGTGCCGAGGTAGAGGGCGCTGTGCACGGTCATCCGACGGGAACCGGTTCGGGTTCGATCGTCGAGACGTCGGCCGGCACGCGCGGCTCGGTCGTCCACGGCGCGGGAGCTCCGAGGCTCGCGGCGACCCCCAGGCCGGCGCGCAGCCCGTCCTCGTGGAACCCGTATCCGCAGTAGCTGCCGCAGAACCATGTGCGGCGCACCCCCTGCACCGACGGCAGCGCCGACTGGGCGTCGACGGACGCCCGATCGTACTGGGGGTGGTGGTAGACGAACGATGTGATCCGATCGCGCGGTTCCTCGATCGGGTTCAGCGTGACGAACACCGGACGCTCGGTGTCGAGGTTCTGCAGCAGGTTCATCCAGTACGTAAGTGAGACGGCTCGCTCGCCCTCGAGGCTACGCTCGCGCGCCTGGTAGTTCCAGCTCGACCACGCCCGGCGTCGCTGCGGCATGGTTGCCGGGTCGTAGTGGAGCACGGCGAGGTTCTCCTGGTAGCGGAAGGCACTGAGCAGGCCCCGCTCCTCGGGTGTGGCGTCGCGGCCGAGCATCGCCAGCGCGGTATCGGCGTGCGTCGCGACGACCACGTGGTCGAAGCGCTCCGCATGTCCGTTCGGATCGCGGACGAGCACCGAGTCGGCCTCGCGCTGCACCGAGGCGATCGGCGTGGCGAGTCGGACGTCGTCGAGGCTCGCGGCGACCCGGCGCACGTACTCCCGGCTGCCGCCCGTCACCGTGCGCCACTGTGGACGGTTCCCGAGATCGAGCAGACCGTGGTTGTCGAGGAAGCCGGCCATCGTCGCCGCCGGATAGGAGAGCATCTGCCGCAGGTTCGAGGACCAGATGCACGCGACCATCGGCAGCAGGAAGTCATCGCGGAACGCCGACGAGTAGCCGGCGCGTCGGAGCCAGTCGGCCGTGGACTCGGCGGGTGCCCGCCCGATCAGGGCCTTCGCCTCGCGGCTGAACCGCACGATCTCACGGGCCATCCGCCGGTAGGACGGGCGCAACAGGTTCGACGGCTGCGCCAGCAGCCCGAGCGCACGAGCGCGGTACTCGAACGCGCCGCGGTCGGCCGAGACCGAGAACGACATGTCACTGGGCTCGGTCGCCACGCCGGTCGCCTCGAACAGGCGCACGAGGTTCGGGTAATTGCGCTCGTTGTAGACGATGAAACCGGTGTCGACGGGCACGAGGCGTCCACGGTCCTCGATCTCCACGGTGTTTGCGTGGCCCCCGAGACGATCCTCGGCTTCGAACACCGTCACCGCGTGGTGACGGGAGAGGGCCCAGGCGGCGCCCAGTCCCGAGATACCACTGCCGATCACGGCGATCTTCACGTACGACTCCTCATCCATGTCGTCCCGGCCGCCGGGGTGATCCGACCGCCGATCACGTCTTCGCGCCTGACCGAGCGTCGGATGCTTTCCGGCGGACCGGCCGGTGCACGCGGTACCCTTGGAGGTGATCCGCCACACCGCTCTTTGAGCGATACACCCCAGCGTGTCAGAGCGGTGCAGAGGTTCTGGTGCTGAACCTATGCAAAGAGCTATGCAGCACCGACGGGCCGACGTACCGGAACCGATCCGAGGAGTGAGCACATGACGTCAGCGAACGGAGCGGGCGCACCCCGCATGTCCAACGAGGCGATCCTGCACGAGCTGATGCCCCAGGTGGGCTCCGCTCTCGACCGCCACGTGGCCACCACCTCGGAGTGGATGCCGCACGACTACGTGCCCTATGAAGAGGGCCGCAACTTCATCAAGGAGCCCTGGCAGGCCGCCGACTCACGGCTCCCCGACGTGGCGCAGACGGCTCTCGAGGTCAACCTGCTCACGGAGGACAACCTTCCCTACTACCACCTCAGCCTCTGGCGCACGTTCGGCGACGAGGAGGCCTGGGGAGAGTGGGTCCGACGCTGGACGGCCGAGGAGGGCCGTCACGCGATCGTGCTGCGCGACTACCTCACGGTTACGCGTGGCGTCGACCCCACGCTGCTCGAACAGGGACGCATGGATCAGGCGCTCCGCGGCTGGTATCCGGAGTTCGCCGAACAGGGGCCGCTCGACGGGGTCGTATTCACCACGATCCAGGAGCTCGCGACCCGCATCTCCCACCGCAACACCGGTGCGAGCACCGACGACGGGTCGGCCGAGAAGCTGTGCTCGCGCGTCGCCACCGACGAGAACCTGCACTACGTCTTCTACCGCGACATGGCGGTGAGCGCGATCGAGCTCGACCCGGACGCGATGGTCGAGGCGATGCACCGCCAGATCACGAACTTCGCGATGCCCGGCGCGGGCATCCCGGGCTTCCGCGAGAAGGCCAAGGCGATGGCGCAGGCCGGCATCTACAACCTGCGCATCCATCACGACCAAGTGCTGCGGCCGATCCTCGACAAGCACTGGAAGCTCGCCGACCTGCACGGCCTCAGCGACCGCGCGAAGCGTCTGCGAGACGAGATCTATGTGTACGTCGCGAGGCTCGACCGGGTCGCGTCGAAGCTCGGCGAACCCCTCGGACCGGTGCGCGGTGACCTCTCCAGCGACCCGATCGGCACGGCCTGACCGAGACGTCTACCCGGTCGCGATCGTGTAGTCGGTCCGCGTGATCGACGTCGGCGTCGCGGCGGTCATCTTCACGTTCGAGATCACCGCGCTCGCGGCGTCGCACCCTGACAGATCGAGGCCGGATCTGGCGGCGGCATCGCTCCTCGTGGCCGTGCCGATCGGTCTGACCGAGACCGCATCGCCGGCCAGGCAGGCGACGCCCACCCGCAACACGCCCTTGCCGCGGTCGTGGGTGACCGTGAGGTCGGTCCCCGCGGCCGTGGGCAAGCCGATCCAGTTCAGCGCGAAGTCGTTCGGGATCGTCCGCGAGAGCGAGTCCGGGGCGGCACCGAGGGTCGCGTGGTCGTCGTTGGGACCCGCAGTCACCTCGTAGGCCGGCCCCTCGTCGAGGCAGTACTTCCGCGGCGTGGGTGAACAGTCGGCCAGGAACCGCAGTGCGATCGCGGCGCCGTGGTACGACTCGGCGAGGGTCGTGTGCTCGCTCTTGAACGCCTTGGCGAGCGCGGCGAGGTTGGTCGCGTTGCCCTTGCCGATCTGTTCCCAGAAGGCCTGGTAGACGGCCTCCGAGCCGTTGCGCTCGCCAGAGCCGAAGCGTTCGGCCATGGCCCGGAACACTACCCAGTACGGGTAGGGCGACTTGGTGTAGCGACCCATCGGGGTGGCGAGATCCGGCCAGAGGTAGTAGTAGCTGTCGTTCGAGGAGTCGAAGACCTCGTCTTCCATCTGGGTGGCCAGGCCCTCCACCATGACGTCGCTCGCTCTAACAGCGCCCGCGAGGGCACCGTAGCCGAACTGGATCGAGTGGTTGAACTCGTGGGCGGCGGTCGCACGCAGGGCGTCGAGCGGCGTGCCGGGGAACGGTCCGAAGTTCCGGTTCAGCACCATGCATGTGGCGACCGCGTCCCGGTCGTTCCATGGGGTCGAGGGGTTGTCGTGCGCTAGGCGTGTGCCGGCGACGTAGCCGTACAGCCCGGTGCCGAGGTTCTCGATCCGCACCGGGTAGCGCCGGCCCGGCGGGTAGCTGACCGGGTCCGGCGGCGGCTTCGCCCACCCGAACCTGCCGATCTCGGTCTTCCACGTGGTCTCGAGGGCGGTCGCGTACTGCCCGATCGACAGCGCCTGCAAGGCCGAAGCCCGGTACTGGACGTAGAAGTGCGAGGTCGACTTCGTCTGTGGGAGCGATCCGCTCGTGCCCGGGCAGGCGAACGTGCGACCGCGGAGCTCGATGCGAGCCGCGACGGCGGCCGGCGCATCGCCCAGCGCCAGGAGGCGCTCTCGAAGCCGGAGCAACGGCAGGGTGCCAGACCAGGGGGTCTCGCTCACGTAGGCCTCGGGCAGCCTCGACGGGGCGGTGAACGCCCATGTCAGATACAAGGCCCCCCGGGCCTCGGAGAGCTCACCGCGACGAACCGCTCGCTCGATCAGCTCCGGAGTCGCGGGCCGGAGCCCGGGGCGTGCCGGCGCCGCGGACGACTGCATCGCCGTCTGCGGGACCAGGCACGCTGCGACGGCGACGACGACGAGCGATGTGAACCTTCGTCGGGCGCGGACCGAGCCACGCTCGAACACGGGGGGCCTCCTTGGGATCACCGATGGTCGACGGACCGACCCATCCTACGGGCATCGCCTGCGGATCGGAGCGGAGCGGCGTCGATCGTCAGACGCCGCCGAGCACAGCCTCCGCCTCGTTGGCGCCGCGGCCCACCAGCTCGAGCGCCTTCTGCACGGCCTCGGGGGCGTCGGGGGCGAACCCGTCGGCGCCGATCGAAGTGGCCCACTCCTCGGTGACCGGGGCGCCCCCGACCATGACCTTGACCGTGTCACGCAGACCCTCGGCCTCGAGCGCCTCGATCACGACCTTCTGCTGCGGGACCGTCGTGGTGAGCAGGGCCGACAGGCCGACGATCGCGGGGCTCAGCTCCTTCACCGCATCGATGATCTTCTCGGTGGGCACGTCCTTGCCGAGGTCGTGCACCTCGAAGCCCACGGTCTTCAGCATCGCCCCGACCATGTTCTTGCCGAGGTCGTGCAGGTCGCCCTTCACCGTGGCGGTCACCACGAGCTCGCCCTTCCTCGCGCCACCCTTCGCGAGCAGCGCAGGCTCCACGATCTCGTTGCACCTCTTGAACAGCGTGGCCGAGGCGACGACCTCGGGCAGGAACACCTCGCCGCGCTTCCAGCGCTCTCCCAGCTCGAACATGGCCGCGGCCATGCCCTGTTCCAGGATGATCACGGGGTCGACTCCCTGGTCGACCAGCATCTGGGTGGCCTCGAGCGCGGGTTCCTTCTTCGCGCCCATCAGGTTCACCCGCAGGATCTCGAGCAGTTCCTCGGACATCGTCGTTCCTTTCGGGTTGCGGGGAAGCGCGCCGCGAGGCTATCCCAGGCCCGCGCAGCGCCGATAACGGGGCCCTACCGGACGTGCTCCTCCTCGAAGTCGTCGATCACCTTCTGGATCGCATCGGCAGCGCCGTCGGGCAGTGGGTGGGCCTCGTGCTCGGCGATCAGGCGCTTCGCCTCGTCGGTCGCCTTCTGCTTCGGGACCGGGCGACCCTCTGCCTCCCACTCCTCCCAGGAGTTGCGGCTGAAGTACTTCGAGGGCCAGACGTCGTGCATGCGCTCGAGCGTGTGCTCCTGATCGAGGAAGTGCTGCCCCGGCCCGACCGCGTCGATCACCTCGACGGCGAGCTCCTCGGGGGCGGTCGACCGCACCCCTTCGGCCGTCGAGGCGACGAGATCGAACAGCTCGGCGTCGAGCACGAGCTGGGCGTGGCTGAACACGCGGGCAGCGTAGAGCAGGCCAGCGCCGGAGAACAGGTCGACACCGGAGATCCAGCTCGCGAAACCGCTCAGCGCGTTCTCGGCCCCGGCCTGCCAGTCCGCGGACTTCGAGCCACTCGCGAACGTGCCGATCATCGACTTCAGCCCGTAGCTGCGCGCGAGCTGCGCGTTGCCCATCTGGAAGACGAGGTCCTCGGGACCACCGCAGAGCGCGGCGCCCGATCGCATGTCCATCGTGGTCGCGCACGACCCGAAGAACGTGCGGGCGCCCGGGGCGAGCAGCTGCAACGAGATCACGCCGGCGAGCACCTCGGCGTTGGAGATCACGAGCGTGCCGGCCCGGCTGATCGGCGCCGTCGCGGCGAGGATCGGCATCACCATGAACCCGCACGGCACGCCGGCGTTCGCGAACTCGACCGCCGCCTCGAGCGGCCCGCCGTCGTAGACGAGCGGGGACACCGAACACTGGAACGCGCTCACGATCGGACGTTCACGCAGGTCGATCTCGCCGCCGGCCGCGATCGTGGCCATCTCGACGACCGCGCGGGCCTGCTCGGGCGTGACCGCCGTCATCATGCAGACGTGCTTGCCGGTGTTGTGCAGGTTGGCCTGGAAGTTGTTCAGCGGCTCGATCGGCACCGGGAACTCGCGCGCCGATGCCGGCTGCCAGATGTAGCCGACCTGCGGCAGGGCGTCGCCGATCCGCGTGGCCGTCTCGCAGTCGCTCTTGTTCGAGGCTCGGCGCTCGTCGGTCTCGAGGTCGAGCACCTCGGCGGCGTTACCGTCGACCCCCAGGTAACCCCGCGTGCCATCGAGCGTGAGATCGAGCCCGGGCTCGCGTGAGGACAGCGGCAGGTTGAGCGGCACCTGGGCGAGCGCGCCGAGCGACACGTCTCTGGGGAAGCGTGCCCGCCCGATCGACTCGTCGATCACGGCGCCGGCCTTGCCGAGTTCCTTCAGCATCCGCTCGGATCGCACCTCGATGCCGGTCCGACCGAGTACCTCGAGGCTCGCCTCACGGATGTCCTCGAGCTCCTGCTCGCTCAGGATGTCGATGCGTCGCGTGTGCTCGATATGGCGGATCGTGCGGCCGGCCATGGTGGGCATGCCTTTCGTCCAGAGATCGCCCGGGACCGTACCCGCGTTCTGGGAGGTGGTCCAGCGTCGCCCCGACCGCGGGTCAAGACTGGCTTCACTTCCGGCACAGGCGTTCCTGCAGGTGAGGACGGTCGCGGCAGGTAAGCTCGCCGGCATGTCGGCGGCGGAGGTGAACGGCGGTCGCACCGCGGTGGCGTCGTGGCTGCGCGCGGCGCCGAGGCACGAGCTGCTCCCGCCGCGCCGGCGCGAGACGACCACGTCCGAGCCCGGGGCTGAGCCGCTCGATCAGCTGGATCTCGGCCCCGGCCGAGCCCTCGTGATCGCGGGGGTCGAACGAGGGTTCGCCGTCGTCCCCGTCGCCGGCGCCGATCGGTCGCCCAGGCGCGCCGCGGCCGGCGACGGCGCGTTCGCAGCGATCCTCCAGACGATGCGACGGGAACGCTCCGACGGCGCCTTCCGGGGCGAGGCGTTCGGCACGGGGCTCGACGGCGAGGGGGACGACGAGGTCGCGATCGACGTGGACCAGTCCAACGACTCGGTGGTCGTCGGCGGGTCGGCGGTGGTGAAGCTGTTCCCCCTCACGTCCCCGGGCCCGCAGCCGGGCCTCGAACTGCCCGTGCACCTCGCCGCCGTCGGGTTCCCCCACCTGCCCACACCGCTCGGGGCGCTGCGGTGGCGGTCGCCGGCGGGCGAGGAGGTCGTGCTCGCGACGGCGGCCTCGTTCCTTCCCGCGGCCCGTGACGGCTGGGACTGGTACCTTGCGCGGCTGCTCGGGTGGCTCGACGGCGTTGTCGACGAGGAGGCAGCATTCGGGCCCGCGGCGACGCTCGGGCGCATCGGTGCGGGAATGCACATCGCATTCGCGACGGCGTCCGACGTCGTGCCGCACCCCGTCGCCGCGGCCGACGCGTCGACCGCCGATGCCTGGCGGCGAGCAGCCCTGGCCGTCGCCGACGAGGCCATCGCGCTCACCCACGGCGATGAGGGCGCCCGGCTCGCGGCGCGTGCCGATGCGATCCGTGCCGAGGTGGACCGGCTCGGCGAGGCGACGGGCGCCGTCACGACCAGGATCCACGGCGACTTCCACGTCGGACAGGTGCTCGAGTGGCGGGACGGCTACGCCGTCACCGACTTCGACGGGAACCCGATGGCCCCGCCGGCCGAGCGGGGCGCACCCGATACGCCGGTGCGCGACGTCGCCGCGTTCGTGCGGTCGATCGATCACCTCGGGCGGGTCGCGTCGACGCGGCGACCCGGTTACGATGGCGCTGTCGCGTCGTGGATCGAGGCGAGCCGGCGAGGGTTCCTCGACGCGTACCACGGCGAGCTCGACGATCGCGGGATGCCGCAGCTGTTCGACGAGCGCCTGTTGAGACCGCTCGAGGTCGCGCAGGAATGCCACGAGTACGTGTACGCGGCCAGGTTCCTGCCACGGTGGCGATACGTGCCGGACCTGGCGATCAGGGCGATGTTCCCGCAGGAGACCCCGTGAACCCGCAGGCGTTCCTGCGCGACCTCGAGCGCAAGCCCGAGATGCTGCGCGCCCTCGCCGACTCCCTCGATGCCGCCGAGCTCTGGCCGAGGCGGCGTCCGGAGCGGATCGTGATGATCGGCATGGGATCGTCGAGGTTCGCGGCGGGCGTCGCCGCGACGAGGATGCGTGCCGCCGGCGTCGATGCGGTCGGCGAGTACGCGTCGCTCGAGGTCGGGACGCCGCCCGGCGACGGCGTGCTCGCCATCGGAATCTCCGCCAGCGGGGCCACCGAGGAGACGATCGAGGCGCTCGCGAGGCACGGGGGTTCGAGCACGACCGTTGCGCTCACGAACCGGTCCGGCTCGGCGATCGAGCGGGCCGCCGACGCCGTCGTGCCGATGCTCGCGGGCGACGAGGACGGCGGGGTGGCGTGCCGGTCGTTCCAACACACGCTCGCCCTGCTGCTGGCTCTCGAGGCCTCGACGGCCGGGGGCGGCGACGTCGCCGGCGCGGTGCGCCGGGCCGCCGAGGCGAGCGAGGACCTGCTCGAGCGCCGGGATACGTGGCTGCCCGGGGTGGGCGACCTGCTCGCAGAGGGGCCCGCGACGTTCACGATCGCGCCGGCTGAGCGGCTCTCCTCGGCGGAACAAGGCGCGCTCATGCTCCGTGAGGGACCCCGCCGCACCGCCGGCGCGTGCGAGGCGGGGGACTGGCTGCACGTCGACGTGTACCTCACGAAGCCGCTGGACTACCGGGCGTTGCTCTTCGCCGGCTCGCGTTCCGACCCGGCGATCATCGCCTGGATGCGCGATCGAGGCTCCCGGGTCGTCGCCGTCGGCGGCGACGTCGACGGGGTGGACCGCACCGTGCGGTACCGCCACGACGGCAACCCCGACGCGGCGCTGCTCACCGAGGTCCTCGTGGCCGAGCTCGTCGCGGCGCGGTGGTGGCTCGCGCAGGACGCGCAGGCGTAGGCTCGCCGACGATGGGACGGGACGAGACCGATCAGGTGCCGTCGAGGCGGCGGGCGATCCGCATCGTCGACGAGGGCATGCGGGAGACGTTCGCTCTGTACGATCGGCTGTCGTCGAGGGACCGAACGACCACGGGACTCGGAGGGGGCGACTGGTCGCCGAAGGACCTGCTCGGTCACCTCGAGAGCTGGCAGGAGTACGCGCTGGAGGCCCTCGATGCCTGGGAGGAGGATCACGGGCCGGCGATCGACGCGGTGATCTGGTCGACGAGCACCTCGACGCTCAACCGCGACGCCGTCGCGAGGAAGGCTGCCCGGCGCCCGGCGGACCAGCGTCGGCGTTCCGAGGCGACCCACGAGCGGCTGCTCGCCCGGCTGGAGGCCTTCGGCGACGCTCGCTGGAAGCGTCCGGGGACCTCGCGAGGGCGCACGCCCGCAGGAGCCCGGCTCGGGAACATGCTCGGCGGCCCACCGGGCCCGTTCCGTCACGCCGACGCGCACCTCCGTCAGCTGCGTGCGATCGTGGAGGAGCGGGCCACGTAGGGGGTCGGCCCAGCGAGGAGCTTCTCCGTCAGGGGACGACGATCACCGGCGTGCCGAGCTGCAACAGCGGCTTCAGGCGATCGAGCGAGCGCTCGCTCACGCGGAGACACCCGGCGCTCGCCGATCGTCCGATCGACGACGGGTCGTTCGTGCCGTGGATCGCGAGTTGGTTCCCGCCGCTCCACCCGGGCGGAAGCTTCGGCTGGATGCCCGAGATGCCGAACGCGAAGGTGCCGAGGTATCCGCCCGAGAACGGGATGCGGTCGGTCACGAAGTACTCGCCGGGAGGCGTCGGCGACGCCGCCGCCCCTGTCGCTGCCGGCATGCCGAACAGCAGCCGGTCGAGCTTCGTGACCGTGACGCGGTGCTCGGAGAGATCGACGTGGACCTCGATGCCCGTCGTGCGCCTGGCGAGCCCTCGCAGGGGCATCCATCCCTGGCGCCGCGGCCAGACGTACGGGATCTCGACCCGGCCCCAGCGGCCGTCGGGGGAAACCTCCTCGACCCAGGCCGTGACCGCCACGTCGTAGTACTTCGATCCGCTCGGCATCCTGCCGACCACCCGAGCGTGGGCGTCGGGGCGGGCGCGGACCGCGAGGTCGCGAGGGACGCGCACGAGCAGGTGCTTCGTGCGCTCGGCGGGTCGTGGCGCGCTCGGCGCCGCGCTCGCGGCTCGTGACCGACCCGGCTCCTTCGTTCCCCCCGTGGCCGCGACGGTGCCGGCGTCGCCGAACGCCTCCAGGTCGTGCGCGTTCGAGACGGCCCCGGCGACGAGGTCGACCTGCACCGCACCGGCGATGCCCGTGAGCCCGGACGCGACGGGTGAGGCGACCGCGAGGGCGAGCGCGATCCCGATCGCCACCCACGACGCGCGCAGGTTGAGGTTGCGCATGCACCCCTATCGGCCGTGCTCCACTGCATCTGAAGGCGACGCCGTGTTGCCCGCGGCGGGGGGCCACCATCACGGCGATAGGCTGGATGCGGGAGCGGTTCCATCGATCGGAACCGGACGACGATGACCTCGATGCAGGAGACCGCACGGGCGCTGGTGGCGCCGTCCAGGGGCATCCTGGCGGCCGACGAATCGACCGGCACGATCGCGAAACGCTTCGCCTCGATCGACGTCGAGTCGACCGAGGACGCGCGCCGGCGCTATCGCCAGCTGCTCTTCACGACTCCCGGGATCGGCGAACACATCAGCGGGGCGATCCTCTACGACGAGACGATCCGCCAGTCGACCGACGACGGACGCCGGTTCGTCGACGTGCTCGTCGACGCGGGCGTGATCCCAGGGATCAAGGTGGATACCGGCGCGAAGCCGCTGGCGCTGTTCCCCGGCGAGACCGTGACCGAGGGGCTCGATGGCCTGCGTGAGCGGCTCGCCGAGTACGTGGAGCTCGGCGCACGGTTCGCGAAGTGGCGGGCCACGATCTCGATCGGCGAGGGGCTGCCCACCGACGGCGCGATCGCGGCGAACGCGCATGCGATGGCCCGCTACGCGGCGCTCTGCCAGGAGGCAGGCATCGTGCCGATCGTGGAGCCCGAGGTGCTGATGGATGGCGACCACGGCCTCGCCGCGTGCGAGGCGGCGACCGGGCGTACGCTCGACGCGCTCTACTCGGCTCTCGCGACGGCGCGGATCGACCTCCCGGGCTCGCTGCTCAAGGTGAACATGGTCGTGCCGGGGAAGGGATGCCCCACGCAGGACGCCGACGTCGTGATCGCCGAGGCGACGGTCGGGTGCCTCACCGCGCACGTTCCCACCGAGGTGCCCGGCGTCGTGTTCCTGTCGGGGGGCATGAGCGACGAGCACGCGACGAGCCGGCTGAACGAGATGAACCGCATCGGTGCAGGCTCCCTACCCTGGGAGCTGAGCTTCTCCTACGGACGGGCGCTGCAGGCGCCTTCGCTCGCGGCCTGGCGAGGCGACGACGCGAACGTCGCGGCCGCCCAGGCGGCGCTGGCCCACCGGGCCCGCATGAACGGCCTGGCGCGGACCGGCGCGTACCGGAGTAACCTGGAAACCTCTGCAGCGTAAACACTCCTTGCCGGTCGCCCGAGGTCATGCCTCCGGGGTTCTATCATCACGAAATGACTGAACGCCGCCACGTGGGCATCCGAGACGTCGCGCGGGCGGCCGGCGTGTCGATCACCACCGTCTCCCACGCCCTCAACGAGAAGGGCGGGGTCTCCGAGGGAACGCGACAGCGCGTCCGGGAGGTCGCCGAGAGCCTCGGGTACCGGCCCGACCCCCGGGGTCGGCAGCTGGCGTCGGGACGCACGGGGCTGGTGGCCTTGACCGTGTCGCTCCCCGACGGGGTGCACGAGCTGATCGAGGAGTTCGTGCACAACGCCCACCTGATCGACGCGGCGACCGCCACCGCGATCGCGCGTGGGCTAGCGCTCGTCATCGTGCCGTCGGGCGAGGCGACGATCTGGGACCGGCTGCCGCTCGACGGCCTGATCGTCGTCGATCCGGTGCCCGACGACCCCGCGGTTCGCGAGCTGCGGAACCGGGCGGTGCCGATCGTGACCGTCGGCAAGCTGCCCGAGGGCGACGTCGACACGAGGGTCGTCGACAACGACTACCCGGTCGGCACCGCCGCGATGCTGGATCACCTCGTGGGGTCCGGCGCCCGCCGCGTGGGAGTCATGACGTTGTCGATCGGGGAGTCCTTCGAATCCGACAGCCTGGCGGCGTACCGCGCGTGGTGCGAACGCCGCGGCTCGGAGCCGTGGGTCTACGCCACCGAGCACGTCGACTGGGCATCGCCGCGAACGTGGGTCGGGTTCGAAGAGATCGCGCGGACGGCCGCGGCGGGCTGCCTCGACGCACCCGACGCGCCCGATGCCCTGTACTGCCTCTCCGAGTCGTACGCGATGGCCGTGCTGGCAGAATGCGCCCGGCGAGGGATCGACGTGCCAGGCGACCTGATGGTGGCCACGCTCTCCGATCGCGGGCTGGCCGACGGCACGAAACCGCCGCTCACCTCTCTCGAGCTACACCCGCGTGACCTCGGCACGGCCGCCGCCGAGATGCTGGCCGATCTGGTCGAAGGCACCGTGACCGATCCCTCCCCCGTGACGATCTCGACGAAGGTGGTGCCTCGCGCGTCCACCGCGCGGGGATGAGTCGCGCGTCCACCGCGCGGGGATGAGTCGCCGCGTCGAGCGGGTGACGGACGTGGTAGTACCCGTGGAGCGCTTCCGCGAGGAGAAGGAGTCGTATGAAGCTCTTGGTGATCGGCGGCGCGCGGTTCTCGGGCCGCGCGCTCAGCGAGCTCGCGATCGAACGCGGTCACGAGGTCACGCTGTTCCATCGCACCCCGACCGAGCTGTTCCCCGAGGCCGAGCACGTGATCGGCGACCGGGAACAGGGGGTCGACGCGCTCGCGGGTCGCTCGTTCGATGCAGTGGTCGACACGTGCGGCTACGTGCCTCGGGCCGTGCGCTCGTCGTCGGAGCTGCTCGCCGGGAGCGGCTGGTACGGCTTCATCTCGTCGCTCTCGGCGCACCCCGAGGACCTGCCGCCGGGCGGCACCGAGGACTCGCCGACGTTCGAGCAACCGTTCCCCGACACGGAGGATGTGACCGACGAGACGTACGGGCCGCTGAAGGTTGCGTGTGAGCGGGAGGTCATCGACGTCTTCGGCGACCGAGCCTGCGTGATCCGCCCGGGGTTCATCGTCGGTCCTCACGACCAGACCGACCGCTTCACCTCCTGGGTGCGTCGAGGTGCGGCCGGGGGGGAGATGCTTGCACCCGCGCCGGCGGACTACGGCCTGCAGTGGGTCGATGCCCGGGATCTGGCGGCGTTCGTGCTCGCCCTCGCCGAGGGCGCCACGCCCGGCGTGTACGGCGTCGTCGATCGAGCTCCGACGATGACCCTGGGGGGCCTGATCGGTGAGGCGGCTGCTGCGGCCGGGACCGACACGCGAGTAGCGTGGGTCGACGACGCCTTCATCGCTGAAGCCTTCGAGGGTGAGGCCGACGATCCGCACGAGGCGTTCCCGCTCTGGTGGCCCGAGGCACCGGGCTTCCACGCGTACGATCCGAGCCGGGCGTTCGAGGCCGGCCTGACGTGCCGTGCGCCGATCGAGACGGTGCGGGATACGCTCGCCTGGGATCGCACGCGACCCCAGGGCGTCATGAAGGCGGGACTCGACCCCGACCGCGAGCGCTCACTGCTCGCCGCTTGGCACGCGAGCGGACGCTGATGAGTGCCGCCCGTCGATCGTTATCTGGCCCGCCGCTCGACGCGATCGTCGGGACCGTCGTGTGGGTCGCGATCTTCGCGCTCGCGACCGGCCCGCTCTCGGAGCGGATCGGGCTGCTCGAGGGGCTCTGGCTGGTCGGGCCGCTCGTCGTCGTGCCGCTCGGGTTGGCGCTGGTGCGCCCACCGGCCGGGGGGCCGGAGCAGGCGCTGGCCCTCGCCCGACTCCTCGCCTTGCCCGCTGGGGTGCTCGTGGTCGTGAGCATCCTGGCCGAACCGGGGGCGATGTCGGCGTGGATCACGGCGCCGTGGGTCGTGGTGACGGGGATCGCCTTGTGGGCCGGTGTGCGATGGGTGGTGCTCGGCCCGTCGCCGCGCGCCAAGCTGATCGTTCCCGTCGCAGGGCTCGTACTCCTCGCCCTCGGGGCGGCGAGCCTCGTTGCCTGGCGAGGGCAGCTGCGCCCGATGGGGCTCTCCGACACCCGCGTCGCGCTCGCCGCTGTGCACCTGACGTTCGCGGGGTTCGGCGCGGCGATCGTCGCGGACCGGACCCGAGCCGCAGCGACCAGGCGCCGCCCGCGATCGGTGGCCGGCGCGGCGGGCGTCGTGACCGTCGTGGCGATCCCGGTGCTCGCCGCCGGGCTCGTGAGCGAACGAGGCGTTCTCGACGTCGTCGGGTCGCTGCTCCTGTCGGGAGCGCTGCTCGTGCTCGCCGTGGTGATGCTCATGGGCGCGATGCACCGTGGCCGCACCGCCGGGTCGACCGCCCTCCTCGTCGTGTCGGCAGGGTCCCTGCTCTTCGCGCTGGTGCTCGCGGTCCAGTTCGCCTTCGGACGATGGAGCGGTGACTACACGTTGTCCGTCACGCGCATGCTCGAGCTGCACGGCACCGTGAGTGGGCTCGGGTTCGTGGTCGGAGGGCTGTTCGGGTGGTCACTCGTCGACGTGCCCGACGAGCTCGAGGGCTGATGCCGTCCCGAGCCGGTCAGGTCGCGATCAGGTCGTCGAGCACGCGTTCGAGCTCGGCCCGGGGCAACTCGTAGGGCACCAGGGTGGTCTCGCCCGAGTCGTCGACGAACACCCACGCAGGCTGATACGCGACGTCGAACCGCGCCCAGAGGGAACCGTCCTCGGTCACGGCCTGTGGGAACCCGAGCCCGAACTCGTCGACGAACGCCTGCATGTTCTCGGCATCGTCGTTGCCCGGCACCCCGACGAAGGCCACCTCGTCCTCGTAGGCTCGCGCGACCCGCGCGACTTCAGGGGCGGCCCCCTGGCACGTCGTTCACCACGGCGCCCAGAACCAGAGCGCGACGTCTTCGCCGGAGAAGTCTTCGCCCTCGACCGTGCCACCGCCGAGTCGCGGGGCGGAGAAGCGCAAGACCTCGGGCACCCTTCCTCCGCCTTCGCCGCCTCCCTCAACGCTGCCCGTGGGTCCGGGCGTGGCGTCGGCGGCCGAGTCCTCGGCGGACCGTGATGGCGCCGGGCCCGCCTCACTTCCCTCTGGGCTCGAGCACGACGCGAGCACGAGGCCGAGCAGCGCGAGTGTGGCGAACGTCCGAACCGTGTTGGCGCGCATCAGACGATGGTACGCGTCGATTTTGACGGATGGATCCGGTCAGGCCCGGTGCATCGGTTCCGTCAGTTCGGTGGTTGCAGCCTCGCCTTCAGGGCCTCGACGTCGAGGTCGGGCCGAGGCAGCTGCGGATCCATGGCTTCGAGCGTCTCGACCATCAGCTTCGAGATCGCCCAGTTCCGGTACCACTTGCGGTCGGCCGGGATCACGAACCAGGGGGCGGTCTCGGTCGAGCACTCCCGGATCGCGGCTTCGTACGCTGCTTGGTAGTCCTGCCAGCGGGTCCGTTCCTCGATGTCGGCCTCGTGGAACTTCCAGTGCTTCGAAGGGTCGTCGAGGCGGGCGAGCAGTCGTTCCCGTTGCTCGTCGTAGGAGATGTGCAGCATGCACTTCACGATCGTCGTACCGGCGGCGGCGACCCGTTCCTCGAACGCGACGATCTCCCGGTAGCGGGCTCGCCAGACGTCCTCGGGGACGAGCGAGCGCACGCGGACCACGAGCACGTCCTCGTAATGGGAGCGGTCGAAGACGGTCACCTCGCCGGGCAGCGGCAGCCGCTGCTCGATGCGCCACAGAAAGTGGTGGGCGAGCTCCTCCTCGGTCGGCTTCTTGAACGATGCGACCTCCACGCCGGCCGGGTTCATCGACGAGAAGACGTGGCGCACCGTGCCGCCCTTCCCGCTCGTGTCCATCCCCTGGAGCACCACGAGGAGCGAGCGCGAGCTCTCGACCCAGAGCCGCTCCTGCAGCTCGTCGAGACGATCGGCGAGCGCCGGCAGCTCGGCCTCGGCGGCCCCGCGGTCGTCGACGCCCGGCGTCGAGCGCGGGTCGATGCCGGGCAGGATCGCCCCCTCACCGTCGGGTCGCAGCAGGTCGGTGATCGCGGGCTGTCGAGTCATCTCGCGGATTCCCCCCGTTCCCGAGCTGTCAAGCGGCGGTACACGACGAAGGCGAGGGTGATGATGACCGTCGAGGCGGCGAGCGTGATGGACGCGAGGGCGTTCAGCGAGGGCAGCGGCGAGCGTCGGGCCGAGCTGTAGATGACGATCGGGATCGTCTGACAGCTGGCCGAGGCACACAGTCGCTGCGAGATCACGAAGTTGTCGATCGACGATGCGAACACGATGGCCACGCTCGCCATGATCGCCGGGGTCAGCAGCGGGAGCAGGACGCGCTGGATCGCGCGCATCGGCGAGGCCCCGAGATCCATGGCGGCCTCCTCGTAACCTCGCCCGATCGACAGGAGGCGCGCTCGCACGATGATCACGGTGTACGCCATCTCGTACATCGAGAGCCCGAGGACCTGCGCTCTGAACCCGAGACCGACGGAGGTGAGGAGCTGGGTCATCATGAGGAAGAGCCCGACCCCGATCGCGATCTCCGGTGTGATGAACGAGAAGAGCATCACGAAATCCGTGGTTCGAGCCGATCGGCTTCGCCAGCGGTCGAGGGCGATCGCGAATGCGATGCCGAGTGGCACCGCGATCAGGACCGTGAGCGTGGACAGCTTCAGGCTCTGCATCAGAGCCGCGCGCAGTGCGGGGTCTTGGAATACGGCGTTCACATCGCGCGTGTACCAGCGGTTGATCGAGAATCCCTGCCACGTGGTCTGTGCCTTGCCGGCGTTGAACGAGAACGCGACCGCGATCGCGACGGGCACGATCGTCCACACGACGTAGCCGATCGCGGCGATCCACAGGAACCGTGCCTGCGACCACGGGTTCAAGACCCACGCGCCGAACCGCCTCGTGGCGCTCGGTCGGTCGACCGTCATCTGGGCGCTCATCGCTCTGCCAACTCGACAGCCACGTTCGTGCTCCGAAGGTAGTAGAGCATGGGGATCAGTAACAGCAGCAACAGCAGGACCACCAGTGAGGCACCTGCGTTCACGAGGGAGCTCTCGATCGACGCGACGATCAGGTTGCCGAACATCGCGGTCTGCCGAGTACTCGCGAGCAGGGTCTGTGTGAAGTAGTCACCGAACATCGGGAGCGCCACGATGATGCAGCCGGCCAGGATGCCCTGCTTGGAGAGCGGCAACGTGACCCGCGTGAAGGCCCGGAACTGACCTGCGCCTAAGTCGCGTGCGGCCTCGATCGTCGATCGTTCGATCCTGTCGAGGGTCCCGAACAGAGGCAGGATCATGAACGGCACGTACCCGTAGATGAGTCCGAAGATCACGGTCGACGGTTTCCCGTTCAACCAGAGCCTGGGTTCACTGATGATCCCGAAGGACTCGAGGATGCGGTTCACGTAACCGTCGGGTTGGAGCAGGTTCACCCAGGCGAACATCCGCATCATGTAGCTGATCCAGAACGGAGCGATGAACGCGATCAGGAAGAAGACCTTCGTGCGTCTCGCGTGCCGAGCGATGAAGTACGCGACCGGATACCCGATCAGCAGGCACGCGATCGTCGCGATCCCCACGTACACCATCGTTCGTCCCAATGTCTGCTGTTCGATCGATCCACTCGTGAACAGGTTCCCGACCACGCCGCGGAAGGCCGTCACGTCCCACTGCACCGGGTTGTAGACGGGCTTCGCGGTCAGGAAGATCGGGTCGAGCGTGCCGAAGGCGACCGAGAGCACGACGTAGAACGGCAGCACGAAGAACAGCAGCAGCCAGGTCGTCGCGGGTGCGGCGAACGACGGCCAGAACCAGCGGGGGAACCAGCTCCCTCCGTCCGTGTTCCTCTCACGCACCGCCGGTGACTTCTTGGTAGATCTGCTGATAGAGCTGGTTCACAGCGGGCTCGAGCTCGAGCTCGGTGACCCCCATCGGGATCATGTCGGCGGTGACGATCGTGTAGGTCAGGCTCTCGGGGAGGTACCCATCCTTCACGGCGCTCTCCTCGTCGAACGACTCGACGGTCGGCTGGTAACCCTCGTACGAGTAGTTCGTGATCGCGTTCGTCGGTTCGTAGAGGAAGTTGATCATCTCGTGGGCGAGCACCGGGCTCGTGGCGCCCTTCGAGATCGCGAACAGGTCGTGTGAGAGCAGGCCGTCTCTCCCGCCGGACCCTTGGGGCGGCCAGGCATATGAGAGGGCGGTGATATCGAGGCCCTTCGGCAGGTAGTACTGGTAGTAGGCCATCTGTCCGGACCACGTGTTGTGCACCTTCCACTGGTTCGCGCTGAGTTCGGTGTAGTCCACGTGGTCGTACTTCCAGCCCATCGCATCGGCGCCCTCGAGCATGTCCTGCTTGACCTCGTCCAGGATCGCCGGGTCACTCTCGTTGGGGTCGTACCCCTTGCGGAGCAGGCCGACCGCGAGCATGTCGCGTGAGCCGTTCAGGAGGTGGGTCTCACCCTCGTACGCCGTGTCCCAGTAGATGTCGTAGGGGTTGTCCATGTTCAGGATGTCGTCGGTGATCAGGTCGTTCCGCCACGCGACGCCGGTGGTGAAGATCACGTACGGGACCGAGTACTGCCGTCCCACGTCGTAGAAGTCGGGGATGCCGGTGGCGAGGTTGCCTTCCACGTTCGGGAGGTACGTGTAGTTCAGGGGCTGGATCAGGCCGCCCTGAGCGAGCTTGCCGATGTTCTCGAGCGTCACCGTGACGATCAGGTCGAAGTCCGATGCGTTCGATTGCATCTTCGACACCATCTCGTCGGGCGTTTCGAACACGGTGTACTCGATGTCGACGCCGCCGAAGCTGTCCCCGAACTGGTTGCGCACCTTCTTCCAGATGTAGTCGGCGTAGCCGAAGATCTTCAGCGGGCCCGACTCCGGACTCAGCCCATCCGCGATCGGCGGGTTGTCATCTGTGATGGGCAACGTGACCGGTGTGTCGGGTCGCGCGAGCTGGAGTCCTTCGGCGCTGGCTGAACCGCCGGTCGAGCTCGGCTCCGATGAACCGCAGGCCGCGAGGATCGCCGCGAGGCTCGGGAGAGCGACACCGGCGGCCGCCGCGCGCTGGATGAACTCCCGTCGATGGATCGGTCGGTAACGGTCCTTCGGATGTGACACTCGCGCCTCCCGATGATCGTGTCTGTGACTAACGGTGTTCTATCCCATCGGACCTGTCCTTGCTGGATGCTGCCGAGTTCGCCACGACCACGAGTCACGTTGGGTCCGCCTGTAGACTCACCGCGTCGTGCGTCCGCGCGACCGGACCGTAACCCGCATCCAGACCACCGGAGTTCGGCGTGTCCACCAGAGACG
Organism: Actinomycetota bacterium; assembly: GCA_035697485.1. NCBI lineage: Bacteria > Bacillati > Actinomycetota > Actinomycetota bacterium. Next base: position 52,213 of record DASSCU010000025.1, on the reverse strand, counting down.
ACATCCGCAACGTGGCGATCGTGGCCCATGTCGACCACGGCAAGACCACGCTCGTCGATGCGATGCTGTGGCAGTCCGGGGCGTTCCGCGACAACCAGGACGTCGCCGAGCGCGTGATGGACTCGATGGACCTCGAGCGAGAGAAGGGCATCACGATCCTCGCGAAGAACACGGCGGTCCGGTACGGCGACGTGAAGATCAACATCGTCGACACGCCGGGCCACGCCGACTTCGGCGGCGAGGTCGAGCGAGCGCTCACGATGGTGGACGGCGTGCTGTTGCTCGTCGATGCGAGCGAGGGTCCGCTGCCGCAGACCCGGTTCGTCTTGCGCAAGGCGCTGGAGTCACGGCTGCCGGTGATCCTGGTCGTGAACAAGGTCGACCGCGCCGACGCGCGCCCCGACGAAGTCGTGCACGAGGTCGAGGAACTCTTCCTCGACCTCGACGCCGACGAGCACCAGATCTCGTTCCCGATCCTGTACGCCGTGTCTCGGGAGGGGAAGGCGGGCGAGGCTCCCGACGGGCTCGCCGACGACCTGAAGCCGCTGTTCGAGTCGCTGCTCGCGCATATTCCGGCACCCCAGTACGAGGACGGTCACCCGATGCAGGCGCTCGTGACGAACCTCGATGCGTCGCCCTACGTCGGGCGACTCGCGCTCTGCCGGGTCTTCAACGGGATCGTGCGCAAGGGGCAGCCGGTGGCGTGGTGCCGGGCCGACGGCACGATCGAGCAACAGAAGCTGAGCGAGCTGTACGTGACCGACGCGCTCAACCGCGTCGACGCCGACGAGGCCGGTCCCGGCGAGATCATCGCGATCGCCGGCATCGCCGAGATCACGATCGGCGAGACGCTCGCCGACCCCGACGACCCGCGGCCGCTGCCGGTCACGCGCGTCGACGAGCCGTCGCTCTCGATGACCGTCGCGATCAACACGTCACCGCTGAGCGGCCAGGATGGCGACAAGATCACGGCACGCCTGCTGAAGTCGCGGCTCGACCAGGAGGTCGTGGGCAACGTCTCGATCCGCGTGCTCGATTCCGAACGACCCGAGATGTGGGAGGTGCAGGGACGCGGCGAGCTGCAGCTCGCGATCCTCGTGGAGATGATGCGCCGCGAGGGTTTCGAGCTCACGGTCGGCAAGCCCCAGGTCGTGACGCGCACGGTCGACGGGAACCTCCTCGAGCCGATGGAGCGCGTCGCCGTCGACGCGCCCGAGGAGTTCCTCGGCGTGATCAGTCAGCTGCTCGCCCTGCGGAAGGGTCGCATGGAGCAGATGGTGAACCACGGCACCGGGTGGATCCGCATGGAGTACCTCGTACCGGCCCGCGGGTTGATCGGCTTCCGCACCGAGTTCATGACCGAGACGCGGGGCACCGGGCAGCTGCACCACGTGTTCGAGGGGTACGAGCCGTGGCACGGCGATCTGCGCACCCGGCCGAGCGGCTCGCTCGTGGCCGACCGACGCGGCTCGACGACCCAGTTCGCGCTGCTGAACCTGCAGGAGCGTGGGTCGTTGTTCGTCGGGCCCGGCGAGGACGTCTACGAGGGCATGATCGTCGGCGAGAACGCGCGACCCGAGGACATGGACGTGAACCCGACGAAGGAGAAGAAGCTCACGAACATCCGCCAGTCCACGGCGGAGGAGCTCGTGCGGCTGATCCCGAAGACGCAGCTCTCGCTCGAGCAGGCGCTCGAGTTCCTGCGCGAGGACGAATGCGTCGAGGTCACCCCGAAGAACGTCCGTCTGCGGAAGGTGCTGCTCGACCAGAACGAGCGGCAGAAGGCCGCTCGCCGGGGCCGTCCGAAGCTTGGATAGGGCTCGAGGGATCGGGCACGAACGGGGATAGGGTCCGCGACATGGCTGACGCCTCCCGCTCGCGGCGCCTCTTCGAGCCGGTGCTCACGATCGGTGAGTATGCCGGCGAGCCTGAGATCCGTCGGAGCGGGCGCAGGGTCTTCCTCGTCGCCTTCGTCATCGCAACCGTGTTCACGATCCCGCAGGCCGTGATGGACATCGTCGCCGGCTCCACAGTGGTCGGTGTGATGAACTTGGCGTCTGTGTCGCTGACGTTGCCGTTCCTGGTCGCGATGAAGATCTGGCCGCATCGATTCGCCGCACTGGTGAACGGCATGTTCGTGTTGATCTTCGTCACCCAGCTCGCCGAGACGGCGATGTTCGGTGGCCTCTTCCCGTCGGGGTTGGTGGTGATCTTCGGTCTGGCTCTCGGGCTCGCGGCCTGATCGCGATCAGCCTGCGAGCAGCGATCTGGTGGACCGTCGCCTTCGCCGCGTCGGTGGTCTACGCGGTCGTGATCCCCGACTGGGTCGATCCGATCTACGAGCTCGCGGACCCCGCGGCCGACGCCGCGTTCAACCTCGTGGCGACGTCGATCCTCGTGTTGGCCGGCTTGGCGTACTTCGTCGGACAACGCGACCAGTATCAGCGGCGATCCGACGACTTGTTGCACGCCATCCTGCCCGACGAGATCGTGCCGCGGCTGAAGGACGGAGCGGGCACGATCGCCGACGATCTCGCCGAGGCGTCGGTGCTCTTCGCCGACGTGGTCGACTTCACGCCGATGTCGGCCGCGCTCTCACCGGCGCAGCTCGTCGAGCTGCTCGACACGGTGTTCTCGTGCTTCGACGCCTTCGTGGCGGAGCTCGGCTTCGAGAAGATCAAGACGGTTGGCGATGCCTACATGGCCGCCGCGGGCGTGCCGCGGCCGCGTCCCGACCACGCCCTCGCGATTTCCGATCTCGCCGTGCGTATCCGGGACCACGACGCCGTGAACCCCGTCGACGGAAGCCGGCTGCGCTTCCGGATCGGCATCAACTCCGGGCCGGTGACCGCCGGTGTGATCGGCACCCGCACGTTCTCCTACGACCTGTGGGGCGACACGGTGAACACGGCGAGCCGCATGGAATCGTCGGGCGTGCCGGGCGCGATCCAGATCACGGCCGCCACCGACGAGCTGATCCGCGACGCGTACGTGTGCGAGCCGCGCGGCCCAGTGCCGGTGAAGGGGAAGAGCGAGATGGAGACGTAGCTCTTGGTCTCGCGTCGCGACCGGCGATGACCTAGCATCGAGTGCATGGGTGCTGGGGCACCGATGCCGCGGTGGTATGACATCCCGGTCCTCTGGCTCGGACTCCAGGCGATCGTGTTGGCCGCGTTCGTCGGGCTCGTTCGGTGGCTGTCGCCCGAGCTCAGCGACGCCACGACGGGGATGCTGGTCGGAGGTGCGCTGGCGGTGACCGTGATCGGCGCGGCGCTGCTCAAACGGTCGCTGATCAAGCGGGACGAGGCCCGGAGGACTTCCCCCTGAACGAATCGGATACCGTCGACCTCTCGCCGGTCAGACGGCGACCAAGGTGCCCTCCGCCTCGTCGAGCCCGGCTTCCGTGTCACACAGCTTGTCGCGCATCGCGATCAGGCCGCCGACCTCGCCGGCCGCCACGGCAGCGAGCCCGATGTCGCGGGCCCGCGCGAGTCGGGTCTCCTCACGGAACACGCGCACGAGCGCGAACAGGCCGAACGTCGCGGCGCCCACGATGCTGACGACGTAGAGCACGGGGTGCTTCGCGTAGAAGCGCACGATCGGGTCCATCTCTCCTCCTCCGGATACCGTCTGCACCTCAATGGTGGCGAGCCCGCCCGATCAGGCGGTGGCCGAACGACCCGATACCGGCGGCGCATCGCGCGAAGGCTCCTGCTTCCCGATGGCGCTTCGATCGCCCCGAGATAGGGTCCGTCGTATGCCGAAGCGCACGATCGCCGGGGACCTACCGGCGCCGATGCTCGCCAAGCTCCAACCCGAGATGCCGACCGGAGAGGGCTGGACCTACGAGCCGAAATGGGACGGGTTCCGCACGATCGTGGCGGTGGGCGACGACGGCACCGTGCGGCTCGCGAGCCGCGACGGTCGGCCGCTCGGCCGGTACTTCCCAGAGGTCGTCGCCGCCGTCGAGGCGGCGGGAGAGGGTTCCTTCGTGGCCGACGGTGAGATCGTCCGCGTCACCGACGGCTCGATGGAGTTCGACGAGCTCCAGCTGCGGCTGCATCCGGCGGAGTCGCGCGTGCGCAAGCTCGCCGGCGAGATCCCGGCGACGCTCGTGCTCTTCGACCTGATCCGCGAGCGAACGGAAGACCTCGCCGGACTCCCACTCGCGAGGCGTCGCGCGCATCTCGCGTCGCTCGCCAAAGAGCTCGGCTGGCTCGAAGCGTCGGGCGATCTGCCGTCGATGCCGCCGGCTCCGGCCGTTCTGGTGGCGCCCTGGACCGCCGACATCGACGCGGCGCAGGCCTGGTTCGACGACGACGACGGGCTCGGCCAGGACGGGGTGCTCGCGAAGCGAGACGATCAGCCGTACCTCGCGGGGGAACGCGGCTGGGTGAAGGTGAAGCACCGGCGCACGCTGGACGTGGTGATCGGCGGGTACCGCCTGTCGAAGTCGCGCGACGGCGTCGGCGCCCTGCTGCTCGGGCTGTACGACGATGCGGGCACGCTCCACTACGTCGGGCACACCTCGTCGTTCAAGGCGGCCGAGCGGCGTGAGATGCTCGCCGAGCTGCGGACGCTGGAGGGCCCGAGCTTCGTGGGAGGACGCGCGCCGGGCGGCCCGAGCCGCTGGACCGGAGGCCGCGACCTCGAGTGGGTCGCGATCGACCCGGTGCTCGTGGCAGAGGTGACGATCGACCGCATGCAGTACGGACGGTTCCGGCACGCGGCGACGTTCGTGCGCTGGCGTGACGATCGTGATCCGACGAGCGTGCGGTTCGAGCAGCTCGGCGTCGAGCCACCCGAGTGGCCCGACCCCGGTGCGCTGAAGTAGTCTGGCCTGGACGAGCTAGGCCGACTGCGCTTTCAGCTCCTCCTTGCGGGCTTGCATCCGGTCGCCGAGATCGTCGAGCTCCGAGTCGTCGAAGACCTTCTCGGCCTGCGGGAACATCTCGCCTTCCTCTTCCTCGATGTGGTGCTCGAGGTTCTCCTTCATCACGGTGAACTTCGCCATCCAGGTCTCGTCGCTGGGCTCGACACCCTCGATCTCGGTCATCACCATGTCGACGACGTGGTGCTCTTCGTATCCCTCGAGCGCGAGCTCCTTCGTCTTCGGGTGCTCCTTCAGCGCCGGGTAGAAGACCTCTTCCTCGATCGCCTCGTGGATCTCGAGCTCGCGCTTCAGGGTCGCGAGGCCCTCGGTACGCGTCTTCTCCGCGCGCTCAGTCGTGTTCTCGAGGTCGGTGAGCATCTTCTTGACCTCGTCGTGGTCCTGCTTCAGCAGCTTCACGGCGTCCATATCGAATCCCCTCGTGCTCGGCCCGCGCCTGATGCGCCGGATCGCACGGAAGGGGTTCCCCGATCGGCGGCTCGCAAACCCGTGCCGCGGTCGGGGGGCGGTGTCCTCTCGGGCGACCGTCAGTGGCAGGAGGCGGTGCCCGAGTCACTGAAGCTCGATCCGCCCTCGACGAGGAATCGCCAGTCGTAACCGGTGGATCGGAGGGTGAGCTTCAGCACCCCGAAGGTCGAGCCGATGCCGGCGACGCTGTTGGGGTGCCTCGAGCCGGCCGAGTCGATGCCGCCGTGGCTCTTCCCGCCCGTGCCCACCACGAACTGCACGACGCCGTCGGACCGCGCGTTGCCCTGGGGGTTCTGTGGCGCGAACCGCTCGTAGAAGTGAGAGTCGCCGCTCAGGACCATCTCGGCGCCGGCCGCGTACAGGTCTTCCCAGAACGGAAGCATGGCGGCGCTCACGTCGGGCTTGTTCCGCTTCGACCGGAACCTCGGCTCGTGCAGCAGCGCCATCGTGCAGGACGCGTTCGATGCAGCGAGATCGCTCTCGAGCCAGTTGTTCTGGGGGCTGCCCTCGCCGCAGCCTCCGGGGATGCTGGTGCACTCGGCGTTCAACGCGACGACGTGCCATGACCCGATGTCGAAGCTGTAGTACCCCCGGCTCGGATCCAGCGCCGACGATCCGTACGGAGCCAGCTGGTTCTGGAAGTACGAGAGGTACCCGTCCGGGCCCGACGATCCGCAGCCCGTGCCGCTCTTCGCATACTCCTCGTCGGCGAGGATCGGGTGGGTGATCGACTTGTACGCCCCCCAGCTCTTGTCGTAGCTCTGCTGGAACGCCGTCAGGCCGCCGCACTCGTACTGCTGGTCGCCCAGCGTCAGGACGTGGTCCGCCCCGGAGAGAAGCGCCGCCGTGTACTTCTGGCGGCACCGCGTCGACGTGCCGTTCCCGCTCTTGAAGTTCGTGTCGGCCGGGTCGCACGCGATGTCGCCCGCCGCCATGACGACTGTCTCGTCCGTCGGCGGCGGCGTGGCGGGCGTTACCACGATGAGCGGCGAAGACGGTGCGGAAGAGCCGATCGAGTTGGTCGCACTCACGGTGTACGAATACGAGGTCTCCGGGTCCACGGTGCCGTCGGTGTGCGTCGGCGCTCCCGTGTTCGCGAGGAAGACGCCGTCTCGGAAGACCGTGTAGCTGTCGGCTCCCGTGACGGCATCCCACGCCAGAGCGACCTGGCTCGCCGAGACCGACGTCGTCTGGAGTCCGGTCGGCGTCGCCGGCGGATCGGTCGGAGGCTCGGTGGGAGGCCCGCCGGTCACGAACGTCGTCGAGATCACGACGTCGTCGAAGACGGCGTCCATGCTCGAGCTCGTGGAGTCGTCGCGGCCCAGCAGGACGCTCGCGACGTTGGCCGTGCCGAAGTTCTGCGTGCCGCTGAGCGGGTCGATCCTCGCGCCGTTGTACCAGACCTCCGCCGCACCGGACGCCCCGTTGACGAAGATGCGCAGTTGCAGCTCGAAGAAGGTTCCCTGCGGCACCAGGACGCCGCTGCGCTTGCTCGCTCCGGAGACCTTGTTGTTGAGCACGAGCTCATCACCCGCGGAGACGTTCAGGGTCGCGAGCAGCCCGCCGGTCGGGCTCAGCGCGCGCAGCACCGGCATCGACGCGGAATGGCTCACGACGTCGACGAAGCTCCGCACGTACACGTCGGCGACCGGGCTGGCCAGGTCCGCCTGCGCGTAGGCCGGTTGTGCGGACGCCGTCGCGCGTCCGGCCCAGGATCCCGACCGGACGATCGCCTGCTGGGCGGTGAAGTTCTGGGTGGGGCCCCAGCTGGCCAAGGTCCCGGACTCGAAGCCGTCGTTGAGCAGATCTGCGGCCGATGCGGGCGCCGTCGCGGCGAGCGTACTCGTCACGACGATCGTCGCCAGCACGAAAGCGGTTGCACGGGGGGAACACTTCATTGACCGAAGCCTCCAGCCGGCGTCACGGGACGCCGGACCTACGTCGATCGCACCAGACGGTGCCGACCGACCGTATCGTAGCGGAGCATCGCGCGTAAAGGGTCGTTCCGTCGGACTCAGCGATGGCACCGCTGCGTGCCCCGGTCCAACGTCGTTCGTCCGACGGCGAGGAACCGCCACTCGTACCCGCTTCGGTGCAGATCCATCCGGAGTACGCCGTGTCGGTGATCGATCCGGCGCTGTGACCCACGATCGCCGTCCGACGGAAGCCCGTAGAGGGGGCCGCCGCCGGTGCCGACGACGAACTGCCTGATCCCGTCCCGTCGCGGCGCGCCGGTCGGACCGAGGAGCGCGAACCGTTCGTAGTTGTGCTCGTGCGAGTTCAGCACCACGTCGACCCCAGCACGGAAGAGCACGCCCCAGAGCTCCCGGGCGCGTTCGTCGCCGCCGTGCTCGTGGCCGGACGAGTGAAGCGGGTGATGCCAGTAGGCCAGCTCGCACCGAGAGCGGTCGCGGCGCAGGTCCCGGCGAACCCACCGGAGGAGCGAATCGTTGGGCCGCCCATCGCCTGTGTTGATCGATAGCAGGTGCCACCGACCGAGGTCGAACGCGTAGGAGCCGTCGTGCGGTGCACGGTGCGCCCGGCCACCGAAGTACCTGAAGTACCCGTCGGCGTGGGGCGTCTGGTACTCGTGGTTCCCAGGTGTGGGGAACGTCCGTCCCTTGAACCGACCCCAGGTGCGATCGTAGGAGGACCGGAAGTCCTCGAGCGAGCCGTCCGGGTACTGCAGGTCGCCCAGCGCCAGCACGGCGCGCGGCCCGATCGAGCGGACCAATCGAGCGGTCCTCCGCTCCGGTGTGCACGGGTCGCCGCCGCACGCGATATCTCCCGCAGCGACGATGACCGGAGCCCGCGCGAGCGCGGGCTGCGTCGCGGCGAGCGGCCACAGCGCGATCGCCGCGACCAGCGCGATGAACCGTCGAGACCGTGTCACCGACCCTCCTCGTGTCGCTCTGATGGCACTTCCTCCCTCGCGTCCCAGCACGGTACCGACCGTGAGGGCCCTTGACACCGCCGCGGACGCTCCCGAGCATCGGGAGAGTCATGGACGTTCGGAGCTGACGCGATGACCCGCTCGGGGCGACGGGCACGGATCCCCTCGGCGGGCCTCATCGTAGCGGCGGTCGCGTCGGTCCTCGTCGGCGCCGGCATCGTGCTCGCCGTGACGGCCTCGGACGATCACCCGCCGGCGCGGACCGGCGGGGTCGCGACGCCGATCGAACCGCTGCCGCCGGAAGCGCTCGCGGTGGTTGCTGCCGGCGACATCTGTCTCCCGCAGCCCGGATCGTGCCGGCGGACCGCGACGCTCATCGACGGTCTCGACCCAGACGCGGTCCTGGCGCTCGGCGACAACCAGTATCCGGACGGGACGATCGATCAGTACCGATCGAGCTACGGCGCCACGTGGGGGGCGTTCCTCGACATCACGTACCCCGTCGCGGGCAATCATGAGTGGAACACCGAGGATGCGAAGGGGTACCTCGACTACTTCGGACGACCGTATTGGTACACGTTCGTCCTGGGCGACTGGCGGTTCTATGCCTTGGACGGCACCTGCGACGAGAACGGTGGGTGCGCGGTCGGCGACCCGCAGTACGAGTGGCTCGCGGCGCAGCTCGAGCAGCGATCGGACCGGTGCATCGTCGCATTCTGGCATCAGCCCCGATTCTCCTCGGGCAGCGAGCACGGATCCGATGAGGCCGTCGCGGAATTGTGGACGTTGCTCGAGCACGCGGGCGCCGATCTCGTGCTGAACGGTCACGAGCATCACTACGAGCGATTCGTACCCCAAGACGCCACCGGGAGTCCGTCGCCCGGCGGCATCGTGGAGATCGTGGTCGGCACGGGTGGCAACACGCACGTGTATCCGTTCGGCGATCCGCTCCCGACCTCTGCCGTGCGTCTCGAGGAGCTCGGAGTCCTCGAGCTCGGCTTGCTCGAGGACTCCTGGCTCGCGCGGTTCGTCGAGACGAGTGGTGAGGTCGCCGACCGAGCTCGAGGCGACTGCTGATCCTCCTCACCCCGGGTCCCCTCGGGGCTTCCCTTTCCGCTCCTGCTTCGAGGCCTCCCATTCGGCGACCTTCTTCGCACGAGACGGGTTCACGCGAAGCGGCTCGTCGTCGCCCTTCGGGAAGTGGGGGGGCCACGGCGCGTCGCCGAGCCCGCCCTCGGCGTCCTTCGCCGCGAGCTCGAGCAGGGAGTCGAGCGTGCCGACGTGGTCGTCGATGTCGGCGCCGGGATCGCCGATCTCGCGCAGTCGGTCGGGCACGGTGCGCAGCGTGAACCGCTCGGGCTCGACGTCGGCGACCTCGTCCCAGTGCAGGGGTGTGGAGACGCGGGCGTCGGGCATCGGCCGGATCGAGTATGCGCTCGCGACCGTGCGATCGCGGGCGTTCTGGTTGTAGTCGAGGAAGACGCCGGTGCGCTCCTCCTTCCACCATGCGGTCGTGGCCACGCCTGGCATGCGCCGCTCGACCTCCCGCGCGAACGCGAGGGCCGCCCGACGCGTGTTCGTGAAGCCGTTCCCGCGCTCGACGCGGGTGTTCACGTGGATGCCGCGCTTCCCGCTCGTCTTCGGGAAGCCGATCAGCCCGTGCTCGGCGAGCACGTCGCGAGCCATCAGGGCGACGCGGCGCACGTCGTCCCACGGCACGCCGTCGGTCGGGTCGAGATCGACGCGCAGCTCGTCGGGGTGGTCGACGTCGTCGGCGCGTACGGGCCACGGGTTGCACTCGAGGCAGCCCAGCGTGGCCGCCCACACGAGCGCGGCCTCGTCGTGCATCACGGGCATCGACGCGGTGCGCCCGCTCGGGAACTTCACCGTCGCGGTGCGCACCCAGTCGGGAGCCCCCTTCGGGATGCGCTTCTGATAGAAGGGCTCGGTGTCCTCGCCGGTCACCCCGCCGGGGAAGCGGTGCAGGATCGCCGGGCGGTCGTGGCACCCGTTGAGGGCGGCCTCAGCCACGGTCGCCCAGTACTCCACGACCTCGAGCTTCGTGATCGGCCCCCCCTTTGCGTCGGGGAAGTAGACCTTGTCGGGGCTCGTGACCTTGATGTCCCGCCCCTGCATCGAGATCGTGATCGACGGCGTGGCCATGGCGTGAACCGTACCCCGGTCGCGGTCACGCCCATGCCCGGTAGGAGGCCGTTGCGGCTTCTCCTTCGGTGAGCCCGTTCGTGCCTTCGATCGATCCGCCGGTCGCGTAGACACGGCGCGCGCTTCCGGCGAGCGCGACCCACTGCGTGGACGACCAGATGCCGTCGTAGGTCGTCGTCCCGCGCCGGCCTCCGTTCCCGAGGGCGAGCGCCGTCACGAACGCCTCCCCGTGCCGTCGGGCGCCGGCGGCGTAGACGATGTCGCCGCCGGGCGGCGCGTGCAGGGCGTAGATCCCGTAGGCGTCGACGCGTCGCAGCTCCGTCGACCATGCCCGGGTGCCGTCGTCCGAGTCGAACGCGGCCACCGTGCCTCGACGCCCGATACCGCCCTCGACGACCAGCAGCGAGGGCGTAGCCGCCAAGGTGGACACGAGCCGGAGTCGATGAAGGTCGCGCGACCAGATGACGGTCCCATCCGAGGGGTCGAGTGCAGCGAGGCTCGGGACTCGGTCTTCCCAGGCGACGAAGAGCGACGTCGGGCCGGCTGCGAGGAGCTCGAACCCGCAGTCTTGGGTCGGACCGAGAACATGGAACCACGACCGGGCCCCGTCCGTGGGCGAGAGAGCGGCGGCGGCCGCGTTGCAGTCACCCCCGACGTCGACCGTGCCGCCGAGGACGATCGAGCCGTCGGACGTCACGGCGAGCTCGCTGGGGGACCCGCGTCGGTAGGCGCGACCCAGGTGACCCGTCCATGTGCGGGCGCCGGACGATGCTCCATAGGCGACCACGAGCCAGTGCCCCTTCGCGTTCTCGGTACGCACCGAGCCTGCGATGTAGACCTGCCCACCGTCGGGTGCGACCGCGACGTGGTGCGAGCTGCCGGCTCCGGGGGGGTCGAGGCGTGACCGCCACAGCCGTTCGCCCGTACGCCCGTGCAGCGCGGCGGTGAGGAAGAGCTGTCCGCCGCTCCACCGGTTCCCACCGGTGACGTAGAGGAGAGCACGCGACGGGTCGGCCGTGATGTCGTTGACCACCATCTTCCGGTTCGACCATCTCCACAGCTGCTCGCCGGTCCGCGCCGCATAGGCCACGATCGTCGACGGGCCACTGTGCAGGTCGGACATCAGGACGTACACGCGTCTGCCGGTCGCATCCACCGCCAGCGCGGATGCCGACATCGGCGAGGTCGGACGGGTAAAGGTCTCGAGCCATCGAGCACGGGCCGGCGCCGCGGCCGAGGCGTCGGAGGGCGCGAGCATCGTCATCGCGATCACGCAGCAGATCGCCATGACGATCGATCGCACCGAAGCCGCGATGGACACCCGTCGCTCACCACCCTCGTGCGGGCGGGCTCAGGCTAGGCAGCCACCGTCGCGGAGGCAAGGGAACGAAACAGCTCAGGGTACGATCGCTCAGTGAACCGCTGGTTCGTGCTCGCGATCGCGGTGCTCGTGGTTGGGCTGGTCGTGACGTTCCGGCTTCCTTGGGGCGATTGTGACCTGCTCCCCACCCCGGAGTGCGGCGAGGGGCCGAACCGGTTCTTCGTCGGCTCCGTCACGGTCGTCCTCTCCGCATTCTTGGCCATGCTCGGCGTGATCCGCGGTCGCGGCTGAAGCGAGCCCGGGGCGACGCCGATGCCGATGGGCTGACCTTCTACGACGCGCCGGTACCCGCTCGTTCCCCCGTCTCCTTGACGGCACGCAGCACCGTGTCCCCGATGTCGGCGGGGTTGCGTACCACGCGGTGCCCGAGCGCCTCGATCGCGTCGAGCTTCGCGGTCGCGGTGTCGGACTCGCCGGCGATCACCGCACCCGCGTGCCCCATGCGGCGGCCGCGCGGCGCGGAGACCCCCGCGATGAACGCGACGAGCGGCTTCGACATGTACTGCGAGGCCCACGATGCGGCTTCGACCTCCTGCTGGCCGCCGATCTCGCCGATCATCACGACCACGTCGGTGTCGTCGTCGCCCTCGAAGGCCTGGAGCACGGTCTTGAAGTCGGTGCCGTTGACCGGATCGCCGCCGATGCCGACGCACGTCGATTGGCCGAGGCCGAGCGTGGTCATCTGCGAGACGGCCTCGTAGTTCAGCGTGCCCGAGCGCGAGACCACGCCGACCCGACCCTTCATGTAGATGTGGCTGGGCATGATCCCGACCTTGCACTCGCCGGGCGTGATGATTCCCGGGGAGTTGGGGCCGATGATGCGGGTCGAGCGTCCGGCGAGGTAGCGCTTCGTGCGTACCATGTCCTGCACGGGCACGCCGTCGGCGATGATCACTGCGACGTCGACGCCGGCATCGACAGCCTCGAGCAGCGAGTCGGTCGCGACCGCGGGCGGCACGAAGATGCCGCTCACGTCGGCGCCCGTCTCCTTGACCGCCTCCGCGACGCTGTTGAAGACGGGCAGGCCGAGGTGCGTCGCGCCGCCCTTGCCGGGTGTGACGCCGCCGACGATCGTGGTGCCGGTGTTCATCGCCTCTTCAGCGTGGAAGGTCGCATGCTGGCCCGTGAACCCCTGGATGATGACCTTCGAGTCCTTGTCGACGAAGACGCTCATGCGGGAACCCCCTCGGCCGCGAGCACGGCCTTCGCGGCGGCGTCGTCCAGGTCCTGTGCCTGGATCAGCTCGAGGCCGCTCTCGTCGAGGATGCGACGGCCTTCCTGGACGTTCGTGCCGGCGAGGCGCACGATCACCGGCACGCCGATCTCCTGGTCCCGTGCGGCCTGCACGACGCCCTGGGCGATCCAGTCGCACCGGTTGATGCCCGCGAAGATGTTGACGAGGATCGCCCGAACGTTCGGGTCCTGCAGCACGATGCGGAACGCGTTCGCGATCTTCTCGGGGCTCGCGCCGCCGCCCACGTCGAGGAAGTTGGCCGGGCGTCCGCCGTGGTGCGCGATCGCGTCCATCGTGCCCATCGCGAGCCCGGCACCGTTCACGATGCAGCCGACCGAGCCGTCGAGCGCGATGTAGTTCAGGCCGTGGCCCGAGGCCTCGACCTCCTTCGGGTCCTCCTCGTCGAAGTCGCGCAGCTCCACGACGTCGCCCTGGCGGAACAGCGCGTTATCGTCGAAGCTCATCTTCGCGTCGAGCGCGACGAGCTCCCCGTCCTCGGTCTCGATGAACGGGTTCACCTCGAGCATCAGGCAATCTCGATCGCGGAAGAGCCGGTACATGCGCTTGAGCAGCCGGGTGAACGACGTCGTCTTCTTGCCCAAGCCGATCGCGGTCGCCACCTTCCGAGCCTGGAAGTCGAGCAGCCCGACGCCGGGGTCGATGTACTCGGTGTGGATCGCGTCGGGGTTCGACGCAGCGACATCCTCGATGTCGACGCCACCCTCGGCGCTCGCGATCACGACGATGCGCTGGGAGTCGCGATCGACGACGAGCGAGAGATAAAACTCGCGCTCGATGCGAGAGGCACGTTCGACGAGCACGCGGCTCACGCGCTGGCCCTCGGGTCCGGTCTGCTGGGTGACGAGCGTCGAGCCGAGCATCTGGTCGGCGAGCTCGGCCACGCGCTCGGGGGTGTTGCCGACCTTGACGCCGCCGGCCTTGCCGCGGCCGCCGGCGTGGATCTGGGCCTTCACGACCCACCGCTGGCCGCCGAGCTCCTCGGCGACGCGCGCCGCGGCCTTCGACGTGTAGACGACCTCGCCGCGCGGCGTCGTCACACGATAGTGCCGCAGCAGCGATTTCGCCTGGTACTCATGGATGTTCACGTCGCGTCCCCTCCCCGCACGCGCATCTGCTCGACCTTGCGCATCAGGTTCTCGGCCATGCGGATCGACGCCGCATCGATCAGGCGGCCGTCGAGCGAGACCGCCCCCTTGCCTTCCTTCGCGCCTTCCTCCATCGCCTGCAGGATGCGCTCGGCCCGCTCGATCTCGGCCTCGGCCGGCGTGAAGACCTCGTTCGCGAGCTCGACCTGCGACGGGTGGATCGCCCACTTCCCCTCGCACCCCAGTGCCCCGGCACGGCGGGCAGCGCTGCGATACCCGTCGGCGTCCGAGTGGTCCCCGAAAGGACCGTCGATCGGGCGCAGCCCCTGCGCGCGACACGCCGCGACCATGCGCGAGATGCCGAAGTGCCACTGGTCGCCCCAATGGATCTCCCGTGCTCCCGTCTGTGGCCCGGGATCGGTGAGCACGGAGTAGTCGGGATTCGCGCCGCCGATGTTCGTCGTGCGCGCCTGCACGCTGGCCGCGTAGTCGGCGACCCCGAACACCATCGCCTCGAGACGGTCGGGCCGGGCGCGCGAGATCGCCTCGACGTTGGCCATGCCGGCCGCGGTCTCGATCAGGATGTGGATGCCGATCCGCCCCGGTTCCCATCCGTTGCGCTGCTCGATCTGGTCGAGCAACGTCGCGACGAACTCGACGTCGCTCGGCGATCCCACCTTGGGCACGAGCACGGTGTCGAGCATGTCGCCGCGTGCCTCGACGACCTCGATCACGTCGCGGTAGCACCAGTGCGTGTCGAGGCCGTTGATCCTCACGCTGATCGCGCAGCGGGTCCAGTCATGTGCGCCGAGCGCCTCGATCACGTTCGTGCGCGCCTGCTCCTTGTCGTCGGGTGCGACAGCGTCCTCGAGGTCGAGGAACACCACGTCGGCCCCGAGCGTGGGCGCCTTCTCCATCGCCCGCAGGTTCGTGCCGGGCACGGCGAGCTCGCTGCGATGTAGCCGCCCCCGGTTCATCGTCGCCGCCCCGCCACGGAGCGCCTCAACGAGGCAGCACTGCGTCGAACGCGGCGAGCACGCGGTCGGCGGTCTCGCGGTTCGCGTTGACGCCCATGAGGCCCACCCGCCAGATCGGCGGTGCCTTCGGCCCGAGTCCGCCGCCGACCTCGATTCCGTGCTCGCGCAGGATGCGCGTCTGGATCTCCTTGCCGTCGACGCCTTCGGGCACCTTGACCGCGGAGAGCTCCACGAGCTGGTGGTTCGGGTCGGCGAGCAGCTCGTAGCCGCGCGAGCGGATCTCGTCCTGGAAGTACCGCCCTGCGTCGGCGTTGCGCGCCCATCGCGCCTCGAGGCCCTCTTCGAGGGCCAGACGGATGCCCGTGTACAGCGCGTAGTACTGCAGGATCGGCATCGTGTGGTGGTAGGTGATCGGCCGGTCGATCCAGTACTTCGAGAGCTCCTCGAAGTCGTAGTAGTACGGCACGGGGCCTTGGTGCCGCTGCATCGCGGCCACGGCCCGTTCGCTGATCGTCACCGGCGCGATGCCGGGAGGGCAGCCGAGCGCCTTCTGCGAGCACGAGTAGCCGTAGTCGATGCCCCATGCCTCGGCCTCGACCTGCTGGCCGCCGAGCGAGGTCACGCAGTCGGCGTACAGCAGCGCGTCGCTGCCGGCCGCACGCATCGCCTCGGCGAGCGCCTCCAGCGGGAACTCCGCGCCCGTCGAGGTCTCGGCGTGCACCACGCTCACGATCTTCGCGTCGGGGTTCGCCGCGAGCGCCTCCATGATGCGGTCGACGCTCACGATCTGACCGAAGTCAGCGGTCAGCTCGATCACGTTCCCGCCCACGCTGTGGGCGAAGTCGTTGAGGCGGGAGCCGAAGAATCCCCAGTGGCAGCTGATCACGGTGTTGCCGGGGTCGGCCAGGTTCAGGAAGCCCGCTTCCATCGCGCTCGTGCCCGACGAGCTGAGCGCGATCGTGAGGCCACCCTCGGGCCGGCGCCAGAGCGCGCGCATGCCGGTCACGAGGTCCAGCAGGATGTCCCAGAAGTCGGGGTCGAGGTGCCCGTTCATCGGCAGCTGCATCGCCTCGAGCACCTTCGGATGCACGTTCGACGGGCCGGGGCCGCAGAGCAGCCGCTCGCCCGGATCCAGCGCCGGGATCGTCGGGTCGGTCATCGTGGAAGCCTCCCTCCCGCGGGCAGCCGCGGTCCGTATCGCGTCTTGAACGACGGTTCAAAGACGACTCGAGTATGGCACAGCGACGATCCCGTCCGGTAGTCGGCGCGCCTGGCCACGGGTTCGCGACCCGCGGTCAGCTGGGCGCGCCGAGCCGCCCCAGCAGCGCGTCGCGGACCAACGCGATGTGGGCGCGGTGTTCCGCCTCGTGCTGCAACAGGTGATGGATCACCCAGGCCGGGCTCACGTCGAGGGACTCGCCGGCGCGCGGTGCGTGGAAGTCCTCGACCGACATCGGCTCGATGTGCTCGTGCACGATCGCCCGGACCGCGGCGAGGCGTTCCAGATGGGTCGCGAGCGTCTCGCCCCGCACGACGGTGAGCGTGCCCTCGCCCTCTCGGTCGGCATAGGGCACCAGGTCCTCTGGCCAGGGCACGCCCGACGCCTCGATGAGCAGGTCGACGAGCAGCCAGTCAAGCTCGATGAGGGCGATGTGGTACAGCAGCGTGCCGATGCTGTTCGGCGCCCCCGCCGGCCGCTCGTCGAGCATCTCGTCGGTGACGTCGTCGAGCTCGCGGATCGTGTCGTGGCGGCCGTCGTCGAGCGCCGACAGCCAGCGCCCCACCTCGGGCGCCTCGGCGATCGGTTCGAGGATCAAGAGCTCCCGTTCCATCAGCCGCAGGCTACCCCGTGTTGCGCAGCCCCGCCGCGACCCCGTTCACGGTGGCCTGCACGAGTCGTTCCGCCCGACCCCGTCCGTCGAGGAACCGCAGCTGCAGGAACGAGAGCGCGTCGACGTAGGGGTTGCGCAGCTCCACCGCCCGCTGCAGCTCAGGGCGGCAGTCGAGCAGCTCTGGGTGACCCGCCACCTCGAGCACGAGCTCGGTCGCGCGGGCCATCTCGTCGCGGATGGCGGCGGTCAGGTCGTCGCGCTCGCCACGGGCGAGGTACAGCTCGGCGATCGCCGGGTCGGCCTTGGCGAGCGAAAGCTCCGCGTTCTCGATCAGCGCCGTGAAGAACGGCCAGTCGCGGAACATCGCGCGGAGCGTCGCGAGCCCGCCCCGCTCGCCGGTCACGGCGTCGAGGCCGGCCCCCAGGCCGTACCAGCCGGGCAGGTTGACGCGGCTCTGTCCCCACGCGAACACCCACGGGATCGCGCGCAGGTCGTCGAGCTCGTCCGCCTCGCCGATGCCGCGGGCCACCGGCCGCGAGGCGATCGGCAGCGTCGAGATCTGCGCGATCGGGGTGACCCGCCGGAAGAACCGCACGAACCCCGGGGCGCGCACGAGGGTCTCGTAGGCCTCGCGCGAGCGGTTCGCCATGAGCGCGATCTCCCGCTCGAACCGGTCGGCGGGATCGGGGCCGGACGGCGCGGCGCTCGCGCGCACCACCGCCGACGTGAGTTGCTCGAGGTGCCGGCGGGCGAGCACCGGCTCCCCGTAGCGCGCGAACGCCATCTCACCCTGCTCGGTCACGGTGAACCTTCCGTCGACCGAACCGGGTGGCTGTCCGAGGATCGCGCGGCTCGCGGGCCCGCCACCGCGCCCGAGCGCGCCACCTCGTCCGTGGAAGATCGTGAGCCGCAGGGCGTTCGCGCGCGCCCAGGCCGCCATCGCTCGTTGGGCGCGGTACAGCTCCAGGTTCGCGGCGAGCACGCCGGTTTCCTTCGCGGAATCGGAGTAGCCGACCATCACCTGCAGCTCGCGCTCTCGCCGGCGCAGCAGCTGCCTGGTGCCGGGGAGCGCGACCCATGCGGCGAGGATGTCCGTGGCGGTTGCAAGCTCGTGCCTCGATTCGAGCAGGGGCACGGGCTGCACCTCGGCCGGCCGCGATGGGTTCGCGAGGCGCGCGAGGGCGAACACGCCGGAGAGGTCGCTCGCCGATCGCGTGAAGCTCACGATCACCCGCTCGCAGGCCTCGTGCCCGAGCCGATCCTGCACGTCGCGGATCGCCCGGAACGTGGCCAACACCTCGCGGGTGGCCGGGGTCCTCGCCCCCCGGGGCGACGGCTCCGTCACGCGGGCCAGCCGGTCGAGCGAGCGCGCGTTCCCGGCTGCCCGCGGCGCGAGCTCGCGCAGCGCCTCGTCGAACACCTGGGCGTGCTGACGCACCTCCATCTCGGCCAGGTGGAAGCCGAAGGTCTCGGCCTGCCACCGCAGGTGTTGCAGCTCGCCCCACGCCAGCGCCGGCGCCCCGCCCGCGTCGAGCGACCGCTGCAGCACGTCGAGGTCCGCGATGAACTCGCCGGGGTCGGCGTACGCTCCCCGCCCGCGCGCGCGGGTGGCGGCGAGCCGGTGTGCGGCGAGCCCGAGCGAACGCCGATGCGGGGCGTCGGGAAGCTTGCGGGCGAGTTCGCGGGCCGGACCAGGGAGCGCGCGCTCGTCGCGCACGAGGGCGAGCCGCAGCGCCGTCGACGGCGGCACGTCGCGATCGCTCACCGACAGGGTGCGCGCGATGCGACGGGTCGCGGCCTCCAGGCCGCGGAGCACGTGGTCGGTGGCGATCGCCGACGCCGCCCCGGTGGTCTCGGCCGTGACCGATGGGTTCCCGTCGCGGTCGCCGCCGACCCACGTGCCCCACCGAAGGAACGCCGGGAACGACGGTGCCCGTGAGCCGCTGCTCTCGGGGTCGAGCGCGCGGTCGACCTCGCGATAGACGAGCGGAAGCGTCGTGAAGATCGTCTGGTCGAACAGCGCGAGCATCGCGCGGACCTCGTCGAGCGGCTCGGGTCGGTGGTGACGCACCGGGTCGGTCCGCCACAGGCCGGCGATCTCCTCCCGCAGGCGGCGCATCGCTTCGGTCGACTCGGGCTCGCCGAGGCGCGAGTCGTCGAGGCGGTCGAGCAGGTCGCCGACGCGCCACACGTGTTCCACGACGGCGCGGCGCTTCGCCTCGGTCGGATGCGCGGTCAGCACGGGTCGGATGCGCAGGTCGCCGAACGCTCCCGGCGAGGTGCGCGCGCCGAGGGCCGCGATCGACCCCTCGACGGGACGCTGGCCGTGTGTGCGGGCCCGCAGGTCCCGGATACGATGCCGCTCCTCGGCCAGGTTCACGAGCTGGAAGTAGCAGGTGAACGCCCTGATCACCTGCTCCGCGCGCGAGCTGTCGAGCGACCCGACGAGCTCGACCACGCGTCGTCGCCGGGCCTCGGTCGCACGGCCGCGCAACGCGATCGTGGCTCGACGGAGCGCCTCGACGTCACCGAGGAGCTCCGGCCCTCCGCTCTCGGCGATCGCGTCCCCGAGCGTCGTCGTGAGCAGCCTGACGTCGCGCCGCAGCTCGGGCGGCATCGGACGGGCCCCGCCACGGGCCCGGGCGGCGGCCGACCGGGCGGGCACCGACGTCATCCCCCGAACGCGTCGGGGTTCAGCAAGGTCGGCGGCCGCGTGCCGTCGATCGCCGCGAACACGTTGTCGACGACCAGGTCGCCCATCGCGTTGCGGGTGTCGACCGTCGCGCTGCCGAGATGCGGGATCACGACGACGTTCTCGAGCGTCAGTAGGCGCGGTTCCACCTCGGGCTCGCGCTCGAAAACGTCCAGCCCGGCCGCGAAGATCTCGCCGGACCCGAGCGCGTCGGCGAGCGCCGACTCGTCGATCACGGGGCCTCGCGAGGTGTTCACGACGACCGCGGTGGGCTTCATCGCCCGGAACGCCTCGGCGTCGAACAGGTGGCGCGTCTCGGGTGTGAGGTTGGTGTGGATCGAGACGAAGTCGGCTTGGCCGAGCAGCTCGGTGAACTCCAACCGTTCGGCACCCGTCTCGGCCTCGACCTCGGCCGGCAGCGGCACGGCGTCGCTGTAGACGACGCGCATGCCGAAGCCCTTCGCGCGGCGCGCGACCGCCTGCCCGATACGCCCGAACCCGACGATGCCGATGGTCTTGTGGTGCACGTCCTGGCCGAGCATCATCAGCGGTCCCCAGATCCACGGGGTGCCGGCCCGCAGGAACCGCTCACCCTCGCCGACCCGGCGCGCGGCCGCCATCAGCAGCGCGAACGCCGTGTCGGCCGTGGTCTCGGTGAGCACGTCGGGCGTGTTCGTCGCGAGCACGCCGGCCTCGGTGCACGCGGCCACGTCGACGTTGTCGAATCCCACCGCATGGTTGGCCACGATCTTCAACTGCGGCCCGGCGGCCGCGAGGAACTCCGCGTCGACCTTCTCGGTCAGCATCGTCACGATCGCGTCGTGTCCGGCGATCACCTGCAGCAGTTCCTCGCGAGGGATGCCGAACTCGTTCTCGTGCACCGTCACGTCGCATCGTTCCTGCAGACGGGCTCGGGGCGCCTCCATGATCGGACGGGTCACCAGCACGTTCGGTCGGTCGGTCATCGCTTTTCCTCCGTGTCGTCGGCCGCGCCGGCCACGCGTCCGGCGGGAAGCTTCGCAGTATGCCGTGTCGGCGTCGCGGTCCGATAGCCCGCGCCGCCGGCGATCGTCGCGGCTAGGCTGCGACCTCGTTGCTGATCTCCACGCCGATCGAGACCGACCGACTGCGCCTGCGCGCCTTCCGCGCCGACCGCTCGGACGTCGAGGCACTGCACGCCGTGCTGGGCGATGCCGAGTCGATGCGGTACTACCCCGCGCCGTTCGATCGCGATGGTGCCCGCGCGTGGATCGAACGCCAGCTCGAGCGCTACGAACACGACGGCTTCGGGCTGCTCGCGATCGAGGACCGCTCGACGGGCGAGGTGATCGGCGACTGCGGCCCGACGGTCCAGGAGGCTGACGGCGAGCCCTACGTCGAGCTCGGGTGGCACGTGCTCGCCTCGCGACAGCGCCAGGGCATCGCCACCGAGGCCGGGCGCGCGTGCCGCGATGCGGCCTTCGCCGTGCTCGACGAGCTGTTCCTGATCTCGTTGATCCGCCCCGAGAACGTGCCCTCGAGGCGCGTCGCCGAGAAGCTGGGGTTCGACGTGTGGCGCGGCACGATCAGGGCCGGCTGGGGCCACCTCGTCTACCGGCTCGATCGCCCGTCGTAGGGGCCGACCCGGGCTTGATCAGCCGATGGGCGTGGGTCGGCGTCCGCGCGCGAGGCGCTCGAGCGCGGGTCGACGCTCGATCCTCGCCACCACTGGGTCGATCGTCCGCATCATCAGCGGGTTCAGCGTGATCGAGACGAGCGCACCGGCGAGCACGAGCGACTCGGCCTCCAGACTCATCAGCCCGAGTGAGCGGCCCAGCTCCGCGAGGATGAACGAGAACTCCCCGATCTGACTCAGCCCCGCCGCCACCGTGAGGCCGGTGCGCGCGGGACGCCCCGCGACGACCACGATCGCGAACGCCGCTATGGCCTTGCCGATCACCACGACGAGGGCCACGACCACGATCGCCTGCCACCGATCGACGAGGGTCGCCGGGTCGATCAGCATGCCGACGGAGACGAAGAAGAGCACCGCGAACGCCTCCTGCAGCGGGATCGCGTGCTCAGCGGCGCGGTGGCTGAGGTCCGACCCGTTCACCGCGACGCCGGCGAGGAAGGCGCCCAGCGCTACCGAGACGCCGAAGATCTTCGCCGCTCCGTATGCGAGCCGAGCGCGGTCGCGAGCACCGCGAGCACGAACAGGTCGTTCGCCGAGCCGCTCCGCCCAGCCGAGCAGGATGGGCACGACCCGTCGTCCCACGACCAGCATCAGCGCGATGAAGGCGATCAGCTTGGCGAGCGTGAGCACGAGGTCGAGCACGAGGGAGCCGTCGTTGCCGGCCTCGGCCGACCCACCGAGCGCACCGGCGAGCCCCGGCAGCACCACGAGGGCGACGACCATCACGACGTCCTCGACCAGGAGCCAGCCGACCGCGACGCGGCCTTCCTCGGTCGCGACCCCTCCGCGCTCCTCCAGGGCCCGCAGCAGCACGACCGTGCTGGCGACGGAGAGCGCGAGCCGAAGACGAACCCCTCGCCGGGCGGCCATCCCCAGACCCACGCGACGCCCATACCCAGCAGGGTCGCCACGGTGATCTGCCCGAGGGCGCCGGGGACGGCGATCCCGCGGACGCTCAGCAGGTCGTCGACCGAGAAGTGCATGCCGACCCCGAACATCAGCAGGATCACGCCGATCTCGGCGAGCTGCGTTGCGAGTTCTGCGTCGGCGTCGAACCCGGGCGTGAACGGGCCGACCGCGACTCCGGCGAGCAGGTAGCCCACGATCGTGGGCAGGCCGAGCCTCGCCGCGACCAGTCCGCCGGCGAACGCGGCCGCCAAGCTGATCGCGATCGTCGCGATGAGCTGTGTGTCTCCGTGCATGCCGGGCCCTCCGTGGGCGGTCGATCCCTCAGTGCAGGTCGAGCAGGTCGCGGACCGCAGCGGCCACCGCGCGACCGATCACCTCGTGGTCGGCGGCCTCGAAGTGGATGCCGTCGATCGGGCTCGACTCCGCGAACGGTGCCAGGTCGAGCAGCGGCACCTGCGCCTCCTCCGCGAGCCTTCGGTACGCGTCGGCGAAGCCTCTCGACTCGAGCTCCCCGTGAGGGGAGTCGTATGCCCAGACCCCCAGCGGCCCGAACGGCGGCGAGATGAGCACGAGCACCTCGGGGGGCTCCTCGTCGGGGCCGGCGTCGCTGGCGCGCACCAACTCTGCGAGCGTGATCGCGCCCCGCGCCACATCCTGGGCAGTGAGCCCGCCCGGCACGAACAGGTCGTTCGTGCCGAGCCAGATGATCACGAGGTCGAGCGGGGCGTGTGAGTTCAGCACGACCGGAAGGTGTGTCCTGCCGTTGCGCCCGGGTTCGAACGGGTCTTCGAAGACCGTCGTTCGGCCGCTCAAACCTTCCTCGATCACGTGGACGTCCTCGCCGAGCTCGCGTTGCATCACCCCCGGCCAGCGTCGCCAGCGCTGCAGGCGTTCCTCGGTCGAGGCCTCGAGCCCCCAGGTGTTCGAGTCGCCGTAGCAGCAGACCGCGGTCACGGGCGTGATCGGTCGGCCGGGGTCACCCGGCGATGTCGATGCGTTCGATCACGATGTCGTCGGTCGGACGATCCTGTGCGCCGGTCGGGGCCTTCGAGATGCGCTCGACCACGTCGTATCCCTCGGTGACCTCGCCGAAGATCGTGTGTCGGCCCGTGAGCCAGTCGGTCGGCGCTACGGTCAGGAAGAACTGGCATCCGTTCGTGCCGGGTCCGGCGTTGGCCATCGCGAGCAGTCCTGGCCGGTCGAACGACGGTCCGTCGGGCGGGCACTCGTCGCCGAACGTGTACCCGGGCCCGCCCATGCCGGTGCCGGTGGGGTCGCCGCCCTGGATCATGAAGCCGTCGATCACCCGGTGGAAGATCGTGCCGGGATACAGGGCGTCGGTCTTCGTCTCTCCGTCGCGAGGGTCGGTCCATCCCTTGGCGCCCGTGGCGAGCCCCACGAAGTTCGCGACCGTCTCCGGCGCGTGCTCGGGCATCAGCTGCACGGTGAACGAGCCTTCGCTCGTGACGAACGTGGCGGTGGACATGAGAGCGGCTCCTCCTCAGGGTTCGGACTCGGGGTTCGGACTCGGGGTTCGAAGGGAGAACCTCCAGTCTACCGACGGCACGATAGTTGCGTGCGCAACTATCGTGCGCGTACGCTGGATGCATGGCATCGGACGCGAAGCTCCAAGCGTGGTTCACGTTCCTGCAGGCCCACGACGCGGCGACCGGGTCGTTGGACGCCGAGCTGCGCGAGCGAGCGGGGCTGACGCTCTCCGACTACGAGGTGCTCCTGCACCTCGACCGGGCCGCGGGCTCGAGATTGCACTTGGCCGATCTCGCTGCGAGCGTGCTGCTGACCGCGAGCGGCACGACACGGGCGGTCGACCGCCTGGAGCGCGACGGCTTCGTTCGACGGGTCCCCGACCCGAACGACGGACGCGCGACGTTCGTCTCGCTCACCGCCGCCGGGCGGAGGCGGTTCCACGCCGCGGCGCCCGTGCACCTCGCGGGCGTTCGGGCGCGGTTCCTCGACGCGATCACGAAGCGCGACGCCGAGGCGCTGCGGTCGATCGCGGTGAAGGTGCTCGCCGCGAACGGGCGTGCCGAGCGGACCCTCTAGCGGCACGTCCTACCGAAGCGCGGCCCCGGAACGCACGACGCGTCCGAGCCAGCCTCCCGCGACGAGCGACGTCACGATCGCGAGCATCACGAGCACCGCGTAGAAGCCGCCGTCGACGATGCCGGCGTCGAAGGCCACCGAGGCGAGCACGATGCCGGGGCCCCCGCGCGCGTTCAGCGCCACGCCCAGGTTGCGGGCTCCGGCCGCAGATTCGCCCGCCCACCGCGCGCCGAGCCACACGCTCGCGTACTTCGCGGCACACGCCACGGCGAGGAAGAGCAGGAAGAACAGCGGCTCGAACCCGTGGAGCAGGTCGAGGCGCAGCCCGACGATCGCGAAGTACAGGGGGATGAAGAACGCGAACGAGAAGCTGCGGATCGTCTCGCGGGCCGCCTCGGCGCCCGAGGTGTCCTCCGCCGAACCGACCACGATGCCCGCGACGAACGCGCCGAAGAGCGGCACCACGTCGAGCGCGACCGCGATCATCGTGACGGCCAGCATGAACACGATCTGGAACGCGATCGCGCTGCCGCGCTTCACGACGTTGAACCGGAAGCGGAGGATCGCCCGATAGACGGGCGGGCCGATCCACAGCGCGAGCCCGAGGAACGCGATCGTCGCGACGACGTGGAACCCGATCGTGACCGCCGAGCCGGGCTCGAGGTCGAGGACGGCGGGCAGGCCGACGCCCGCGCCGGCGCTGCCGGCGACCAACCCGAGTGCGATCGCGAGCAGCACGTAGATCGCGACGTCCTCCAACACCGCCACGGCGAGCACGATGCGGGCGAACGCCGTCTCCAGGATGCCCAGGTCGAACATGATGCGCGAGATCACGGGGATGCTGGTGACGGCGATCGCGAGCGCGAAGACCAGCACGAACGCCGTGCGATCGCCAGCGGGACCGACGTGCGCGCCGTCGGGGAGCAGCGCCACGAAGGCGAGGCCGACCAGGAAGGGAATGACCATGCCGGTGACCGTGACCGCGGCCACCGTGCGTCGCTCGTCGGCCTGGAACGACGATCGGATCTCCGACCCCGCGCTGAACATCAGGAGGAGCAGGCCGAGCTGGTACATCGCATCGAGCACGATCGGCACCGGGCCCGAGTCGGGGAACACCTGTTCGTGCAGACCGGGCGCGATCGCGCCGAGCACGGTCGGCCCAAGCAGCAGCCCCCCGACGATCTCGCCGATCACCCGTGGCTGGCCGATGCGGTTCGCCAGGTACCCGAGGGCGTGGGCGGCGATGAGCAGCGCGGTGAGCGCGAGCAGGAGCCTCGCGAGTTCCAGGCTGCCCAACGTCTCCATGATCGCCTCTCGTGCCGTCGCTCTCGTGCCTCGGATGCACGTCGGCGGCCCGATGTTCGGGCCGCCGACGATGTTCCCGGAGCCGCAGGACTACGGGAGGTCGGTGAACCTCGCGATGAAGAACTGTGCGTTCCCCGACACCTGGGTGAACTGACCACCGACCCACACCTGTTCGCCTCGCACGAGGATGTCCCACGGCCCGAAGAACTTGCCGTCGAAGGAAGGCGTCCAGTCGCTATACGCGAAACCGTCGAGGTCGGCCGTGGCGAAGCGGGTGCGTGACACCTTCTGGCTCGAGTCCGGGTTCGCGGGGGTGTTGGCGAAGTGCCCGCCGAAGAGGATCCGGTCGTCGCCGTACAGCGCCACCGTCTGCACGTTCCCTCCGGTGTGGAGATCCCAGACGAGGTTGCCGGTGTCGTCGCTCAGGTCGTACCGGAACAGGTGGTTCGAGCCTCCGCTGCCCATGATCAGCGCGTCACAGGTGGCGGCGAGGTCGTAGGCCGACGTCCCCGACGAGATGTTCCCGACCGTCGCCCACGGGTCCAGCGCCCCGGTGGTCTTGTCGAAGATGGCGGCGAGCTTGCGATCCTGGAAGGAGGCTCCGGTGCCGGCCGCCTTCTCGAAGCTGCCGCCGACGATGATCTGGCTGCCGTCGCACGTGGTCGCGAACGAGCGGGCGAGGCCGCTGGTGCGTGGCCGCCACGTGCTGTTGAGCGCACCGGCGCCGTTGAAGGCGGCGAGCCGCTGTCTCGTGAAGCCGTCGACGGTCTTGAACTTGCCGGCGATGTAGAGCATGCCGTCGTGTGCGAGCATGCCGCGCACGTAGTCGTCGGTCGTGCTGCCGACCTCGGGTGAGAAGTCCGTGACGAGGGCTCCCGTCGTGGCGTCGACGGCGGCGAGGTTCGTCCGAGGCTCCCCGTTGACCGACGTGAACTTGCCACCGATGTACAGCTTGCCGTCCAACACGGCGAGGGCGTAGACGATGGCGCCGTCGCCCGCCACGGTGACCTTGAACGTCCGCACGCCTTCGCCGGTGGTGGCGTTCAGCGCACCCACGTTGACCGTCTTGATCGTGCCGTCGGGGCACGTGACGCCGGTGGGGCACCGGCGCAGCGACTTGAACTTGCCACCCAGGTAGACCCTGTCGCCGCCCGTGGCGACGGAGTACACGATGCCGTTCGTCATCCACGTCGTGTCCGGATCGTTGCTGAACGCCGCCGACGCAGGCGAGATCGAGCCGGCGATCGAGGTCACCGCGATCGCGAGCACGAGCGTCATTCGGGCGAAACGTCGAGTCATGTCAGGTCCTCCGTTCGGGGGCGGGGGGCGTGAGGGGGAGCTCCGCCCGATGGTAACGACGGTAGCGCGGGCCGGGGGAACGTCACCATCCCTCGAAGGGCCATGCGTCGCTGCGAAGGTCGTAGGCAGAGGGGAGGTCAGTCGACGTCGTCGCCCTCGGGCATGCCCACGAGTCGGACCTCGCCGGCTTCCACCTCGAACCTTGTGAGCGATCCGCGACCGACCGGGATACGCCAGCGATCACCGGGCAGATCGAGGATCGTGGCGGCCACGAGCCGGATCATCACGGCATGCGTCACGGCGGCGATGCGCTCACCGGCGTGGCGCTCACCGATCAGCGTGATGGCCTCGACCATGCGCTTCTGCGCGTCGGTCAGCCGCTCGCCGTTCGGACACACGGCTTCTTGGGGTGCCTCCTTGTATCGGACGAAAGCCTCGGGGTCGAACATCGCGGCTTCCTCCGACGTCATGCCCTCCCACTCGCCGTAGTCGAGGTTCACGAGGCCGTGCAGGATGCGCACGTCGGGGATGCGGCACTCGTCGGCGATCACCTGCGCCGTGTTGATCGTCCGGCGCAGCGGGCCGGCGTACACCGCGGCCAGGCCCATCGGCGACAGTGCCCGAGCGGCCTCGACGGCGTCCGCCCATCCCTGCGCGTCGAGCGGCACGTCGCGACGACCTCGGTAGCGGTTCTGCACGTTCAGCGTCGTCGTGCCGTGACGGATCAGGTACAGCTCACACACGCCGGTTCGGACGGGCGCGGGGCGCTCTTCGTCCGACGCCGACATCATCTCGGGTGTCGTTGCCATCGGGGGGAACCTCCACGCGGTTCGTGGCCGTGCCGGCGCCTCGCCGGGTCGGGGGTCGGCCGACGTTGCGGACGGTACGACAGTCGCGGAACGAAGGTCAACGAGGGGACACGGAGTTCCGACCTTCGGGGCTTCCGGTGTGGACGTTCGGCCTAGAGCAACCGAGATGTTGCGTCTCTGCGGAAATACATCGAACCATGGAGGCGCGGCCAGATGACCTCCGGTATCATGCAGACGTTCCCACCCCATACGGAGCCCCTCCCGGCCGACGACTCGGTCTCGTGGGCCGTACGACCAGGAGTACGCAGGTTGTCCGACACAACCAGGATCCTCGACCTCCGCGACTACTGGCAGCTGGTGCGGGCCAGAATGTGGACCGTCGTCGCGATGGCGGTCGTCGTCGCAGCGATCGCCGGGGCGTACGTGGCTCTTCGGCCACCCGTGTACTTCGCCCAGGCCAAGGTGATCGTCGAGCCCATCGTGAACTCCGCCATCACGGGCACCTCGGGCAACTCGTCGGCGTTCGAGCCCGACATGGCGGTGGAAGCGGAGATCGTGCGATCGATCGACATCGCCCGCTCGGTGGGCGAGGACCTCGGTCTCGCGACGCCTCCGGAGCAGCTCGTCAAGTCGGTGCGGGTCGAGCCGGTCCGCGACGGCGCGGTCATGTACGTCGGCTACTCGTCGAGCCGCCCCGAGACGGCGGCGACCATCGCGAACGCCTTCGCCCAGCAGTACCTCGATGCCAGGAAGGCGCAGGTCGAGGCCGAGGTCGACGCGGCGATCGAGCCCCTCGAGACGCTGGTCACCCAGCTCGAGGCGGATTGGGGCGAGGTCCAGGCGGAGCTCGAAGCCGCCAACGATCCGGGCGAGCGCGGCACGCTCGAGGCCCGCAAGCGCCGGATCGAGTCGGACATCGAGCAGTACTCCGCAGCGATCGTCGAGATCCGGGCGAACGCGGGGAGCACGCGCGGGGGCCAGATCGTGCAATTCGCCGTCGCCCCGTCGGCCCCGTCGGGGCCGGGGCTGGTGATCGCGGCGATCTTCGGCGCGTTCGTCGGAGCGCTCCTCGGTGCGGGCCTCGCGATCGTGCTGGGGTTGCGCGCCAACCGCGTGGGCGGGCGGGACGAGCTGGCCGAGTACATCGACGCGCCGGTGATGGGTGTGATCCCGGCCGTCGAGGAGTGGTCGAGTCGTGAGCGGGCCGAGCTCGTCTCGCGCGATCAACCCGGGGCCCCCGCCGCCGAGGCGTACCGCACGCTCGCGACCAACATCCGATTCCTCCGCTCCCAGCGTCCGGTCGGTGTCATCGTCGTCACCAGCGCCCTGCCGGGCGAGGGGAAGAGCGCGACCACGGCGAACCTCGCGGTCGTGCTGGCGGAGACCGGCCTGCCCACCCTGCTCGTCGACGCCGATCTCCGGCGCCCGCGGGCCGAACGGTTCCTCGGCGTGCCGCAGGGGGCAGGGCTCCGTGAGGCTCTCGAGGGAACCGAAACCCTCGAGGATCTCGTGATGCCCACCGCCGTGCCGAACCTCTCGATCGTGCGGAGCGGTCAGGTGCCGAACGACCCGGTGTCGATGCTGGCCGGCCCCCAGGCCGCCTCGGTCTTCCACGACATGCGGCGGCTCGCGGACATCGTGATCTGTGACGCTCCGCCGACGCTGCCGGTCGCCGACGCGTCGATCCTCGCCGAGGCCGCCGACGTCGTGCTCTTCGTGCACGATCCCGCGATCTCGAATCGTCCCGCCCTCGAGGACGCCGTGCGGCAGCTCCGCACGGCGGGGGCTGAGATCGCCGGCGGGGTGTACAACAACATCACCTCTTTGCAGCGCACCGGATTGGGCTACGCGAGCTACGACCAGTACTACGGACCCGACGATCGAGCGAAGAGCGCCGCCGCGTCGCGCCCGGCCCGGGGACAGGGCGAGGGATCCGAGCGGCCCGTTCCCCCGCCCCCGGGCGCGGGCCAGTCCGCCGTCGCCGGGAACGGCGGCAAGCCCACGGTCACGACGCCTGAGGTATCGAGTTCGCGCGGGAGGCGGTAGCCCCGCACCGACCGGCTCACCCGCCTCAGTGACAGGCGGCGGTGCCCTCATCCTTGAACGCCGGTTCCCCGGCGGCAGAGCGCCACGACCAGGAGTACTCACCCGGACCGAGCGTGAGCCGGAGTGCTCCGAAGGCATCGTCCTGGAACGCCGCGAGCTGTGTCGGACGAGGCTCGGGACCGGCTTCGTTCAACCGCCGACCGCCGGTGCCGACGACGAATTGTGTGAGTCCGTCGGCGTCGGGAAGGCCCGCGGCGTCCTGCGGAAGCCATCGCTCGTAGTTGTGGGCGTTCCCGCCGAGCACCACCTCGGCGTCCCAGTCCTGGAGCAAGTCCCACAGCGGTCGCACGTGGGGCTGCGGGCCTCTGGGTCGGCCATCCCGCTGCCACCACGAGACCCACAGGAACCGCGGATCGTGCCAGAACGCGAGCGTGCAGGGATAGCGATCGGGCGGATGTGCCTCGAGGTCTGCGCGCAGCCATTCGAATTGCGGGGTGCCCACCCCGCAACCGTCGGCGTCGAGGCAATCCGGTGAGTTCAGCGAGAGCACGTGCCATGCTCCGAGCTCGAAGGAGTAGTAGCCGTGCGGGGGCCCCGCGACTTCGCCGAAGTACGAGAAGTACTCGCCTGTATGACCGTCCCACTCCGCGTCACCCGGGGTGGGGGACGAGATCGAACGGAGCCGCCCGAAGGAACGGTCGAAGTGTCGTTCGTACGACACCACATCGTCGTCCGACGGATACTGGATGTCGCCGAGCAGGAGGAGCCGGTCGGGATCGATCGTGCGGACCAGATCGGCGACGAGGTGGTCACGGCACGCATCGTCCGCGTCGGCGGGATGGTCGGATGGGTTGCCGCACGCGATGTCGCCGACCGCCGCGACGACATGTTGCTCTTGTGGGATGCGGGGCGGCACTCGATCGTCGGTCGTGCAAGTCGCGAGCGTCGCGAACGACATCGAGACACAGACCGTCACACGGCCGAGGTGCTTCCTTCGACGGACCC
This sequence comes from Actinomycetota bacterium, assembly GCA_035697485.1. Taxonomy (NCBI): domain Bacteria; kingdom Bacillati; phylum Actinomycetota; species Actinomycetota bacterium. The sequence continues at coordinate 21,464 of DASSCU010000025.1, read as the reverse complement.
ACTGGAACGTCACGGCGCCGCAGAGCGTACCCCTGGGCATCCGCGGTCCCCTCGGGTGCCTCTGATACCCTCGTCCGGAACGTCTGCCATCGCCTGAGGACCCGACATCGATGAGCTTGGCCCAGACGACTTCCCCCCGTGGACGTGTTCCGACGAGGCGATCGGAAGCGGTCGCGCCGGAGCTCCACACCGACTCGTACCGGCTTGCCCGCGCCTTCCTGGTGATCATGTCGATCACCGTGATCGACGTCTTCAACGTCCTCGACCGCGGGTTCGCGGCGTTCCGGCCCGGGGCGCAGCCGGGGGGTGCGATCCGCTACCTCGTCCTGCTTGTCCCCCTCTCGGCCGCGCTGTGGATCCGACTGCAGCAGCCGTCGTTCGTGATCCGTCGTCCGATGCCGGCCGAGGCGGTGCTCTTCGCGTTGTTCGGTCTCGGTCTCGTCGGCTCGCTGGTCGGCATCGCCGTCCTCGGTACGGAGCACACCTCGCGTCCGGTCTTCTTGCCCATGTCCCTCGGCCTGCTCGCGGTGCTGGTGATCCAGCCGCCCACGCAGCGCGAGGTCCGGACGATGGTCCGGTGGCTCTCCAACATCGGGTTGGTCTACATCGTGATGAACGCGCTGGTGAACATCGGGATCCTCCCCTTCGCTCAGTACCAGCAATACCGCAACGCGAGCGTCGCCTTCCTCGTGCTCGGCCTCGGGGCAGCCGTCGCCGCCGGCCAGCGCCGCCGCCTCCTGCTCGAGGTGGCGCTCTCCGTGGTGGTGTTCATCACCTACCCATCGGCGACGATGGTGCTGACCCTGCTCGTGCTTGCGTTGACCTTGTACGTCACGACCGAGCGCGCGTCGGCGTTGCGGGCGGTGCTGCTCGGGGGCCTCATCGTCGCGTTCGCCGTGATCGCCCTCTCGAACCTGCAGGCGGGCATCCGGATGTCGGACCGATACTTCGACCTGGTGAACAAGGCGAACGCCAACGCGACGAGGCTCGATCTCTGGTCGGCCGGCGTCGATCGCTTCGAAGCGTCGCCGCTCGTCGGCAGCGTCTTCTCAGGTGAGGTCGTCGCGGAGCGATCCCGTGACGGGAAGGATCTGCCGTTCCACAACGACTTCGTCCTCTTCCTCGCCCTCGGAGGATTGCTCGGGATCGGTCTGTTCCTCGCGTTCCTCATCGTGACCGAGGTCACACTCATCAGGTGGGTCCATCGGTTCAGACGGGCAGGCGATCAGGACCGGGCGGGCCTGGTGCGGGCGGTCCTCGTCGGCATCAACGCGTTCTTCGTCGCGATGGCGTTCAACCCGGTCCTGTCGGGGGCTTCCCGCTCCGCGGTGCTGTTCGGTCTGTTCGCGATCGCGATGTCTGTCGGGGCGCCGCTGCAGGTTCCTGAGGTCGAGGAGCTCAGCGAACCCGCGGCGCCATCCGTTTGAACGCGGCCCGCTTCCGTCGCTGCGCCCAGCGCCAATACAGGCCGTGGACCGCGTCGGAGATGAGCAGGCGAGGTCTCGACGGCAGCGCATCGAGCCCCTCGAGCAGTGCGTCGCGGTCGTACCCCATGACCGCGAGCCGCTCCGCGCCGATGCGATCGAGCCAGTCGTGGCACCATCGCTTCCGCCACGGGCTGCCGAGCTGACGCCTCCACTTCTCCAGCGGCTGCGTGCTGAGTTCCCGGTAGTCGTGCACGCCCGTCGGATCCCCCATCGTCCCATGCAGGTCGACGTCGGCGAAGGCCGTCAGCACGGACGGGTCGAAGTCGAGGTCGAGGTAGGCGAACAGGGTCGGCCATGTCGCCAGCGGGTCGCCGACGAGGGCCTCGAAGTTCACGGCGATGGCCCGTTCCTGTGATCCGAGGTACGCATCGACCAAGTCGATGATGCCGTCGAGATCTCCCTTCCAGCGATCCACCGTCCAGCGGCCCTTCGTCCACGTCTCGCAGATCGAGGCCACCACGGCGAGGGGATTGCGCCACAGGAAGATGAGCTTCGCGTCGGGGAACATCAGATCGAGCTCGGGCAGGATGAAGTGGTACCGAGGGGTCTTGTCGAGGAAGTACCGGGCGCTTGGATCGGCCGCAGCCGAGTACAGCTCGAGGGCGAACCCTCTGAGAGCGTGCCAGTAGTCACCTTCGCCGCCCGGGAGTCCATCGATGAACTCGCGGATGGCGCGAGCGGCCACCGGCTGCGTGTATTCGGCGGCGATGCCTCGTTCCCGCGTCGCGTAGGCATGCGGCAGGAGCACCCATGGCTCGGCGGCGGTCGAGATCTCTGCATGCGATGCCAGCACCCGCTGCGCGAGCGTGGAACCGGAACGGGGCATCGAGAGCAGGAAGATCGGCTGCACGTGTCGGTTCCCTCCGTGCATCGACCGTACCGCTGCGGTCGTGCCGGTGCCTTCGTGAGGAGCCGGCGGTGTCACGTCGCTCATCTGGCGCGAGTCCTCAATGCGGCGTGAAGGAGATCTTGCCGGTCTTCTTGGCGATCAGGAACCGCGGGTTCCGGGCGTTCACCCGCAGGCTCAGGAGACGACCCCGTATCCAGGCCCAACGGTCCTCGGGCCCGTTCTTCTCTCGCACGCGCGCGCTCTCGCGCGCCATCACGTCGGGCTTGTACGACAGCTGGTCACCGTGGAGCCGGAATCGACCCAGCGTGTCGGAGACGATCAGTGGCGCAGCGACGGCCCGGCATCGAGCGAACATGTCGTAGTCACCCGTGTTCCGGAACGACGTGTCGAACGGTCCCACGCGCTCGAAGAGCTCCCGGCGGAGCCACGTGCACTCTTGTGGTACGTGAGACCAACCCATGCCCACGTACTCAGCGAGCGTGAACGGAACGGGCTGCAACGGGGCCAGCAGGGCGCCCTCCGCGTTCACGTACTCGCGGCGGCCCATCAGCCACATCGCGTCGGGGTGCTCGCCGAACGCGCGGGCGACCGATGCGAGCGCTCCCTCGGTGAGCTCGTCGTCGGCGTTCAGGTATCCGAGGATCGAGCCGTGCACCAGCGAGAGTCCCCTGTTGATCGCGTCGTACATGCCGCCGTCGTCGGTGGAGACGACGACACGCGTGGGGTAGCGTCTCGCGATCTCGACGGTCCGGTCCGTCGAGCCACCGTCGACCAGCACGTGGTCGATCCGGATGTCGTCGGAGGCCTGGCTCCAGATCGATTCCATGGTCGCCTCGAGGTACGTCTCCGCATCGAGCGTCGGGGTCACGATCCCGAACGTCGTGGGTGACCGATCGATCGACGAGCGTCGTGTCGAGGAAGGCGCGGGATCCATGGTTGGCAACGATCGACTATCGCGGGCGCATCCGACACACGGTCAGAACGGACGGCTCTTGCACGCGATCCTCCATGGAACGGGGACTGTACGCTCGGCGGCCTACGCTACCACCGGGGTCCGTGCCGCTTCATCGGCCGAAGGCCCTCTGAAGTAGGACCTTCGACCGACCTCCGTCCAAGCGATTGCACGTGGGGAGACGTCTGCTAGAGTCGGCGACGACCTCGTCGGTGATAGGGAGTACATCGACGAGGTTCTGTCGTATCGAGGAACGACGAAGGGGGGTGCGATCGCGAGAGTCTCGAGCCGGTCCCACGACAGGAAAGGTGCAGTCCCATGCGACGGCAACTGAGCAGCTTCCTTCTCCTGCCTCTGATGTTCATTCCCGCCCGCGTCAGCGCGGATCTCGGGTCCCGGATGGGGATCGAAGTCTCTCCGAGAGACCCGACCAGAGGCAACTACCGCCGGATCGCGACCTTCCTCGCCCGGCGAGTGCGAGCCGTCTCGCGCCTGTTCGTCCCCCGCACGGCCTCGGAGATGCACGTCATCGCCGCAGCCGCCAGGGCCGAGACGAAGACCACACGACCTCCCACCCGGCGGCGTCGAGCCGCCCGCGCAACCACGGTTCGGACCTTGCTCTCGTCCCCGCGGGTCCGACCGCAGACGACGTAGGCCCTCCTCCATTCGAACGCGGATCCGGGCGAAGTATGCCGGACCGTTCCTCAAGCACATCCCCTATCCGTGCCGATGCAGGCCGCGGAGGGTGAGGCGCCACAGCCGTGGCGGTCTGGACCGGGAGGAGACCATGCACGATCGCGAACGAGAACACGGAGAAGCCATCGGGCGCGCGCTCGACCGGCGCGACTTCCTCAAACGATCGGCGACGGTCGGTGCCGCCGCCATGGGCCTATCCGTTCTCGGGCTCGGTGAAACCCCTGCCTCGGCGCGGCCGGCGGCCCGCTGGTGGGGAGCGTTGGCAGAACCGCAGGGGGGGCAGACCCAGTGGGATGCCGTTCGCGCTCTCGAACGGAAGGTCGATCGGCGATTCGGGACGATCCATCACCGCTTCTACTGGACGGTCGATCTCGTGAACAGCTTCTCGCGGTGGGGGGTCAATACGGGACATAGGCCGATCCTCGCCTGGAACGGCAACCTGCAGGGCGGCGAGAACATCTGGAGCGGGATCGCTGCCGGCAACCACGACGGCTGGATCACGCGGCAGGCTCGCTCGCTCCGAGGAGCGAACTGGAGCACGTTCATCACGTTCCACAAGGAGCCCGAGGGCGAGGGGACACCCGCCCAGTTCCGAGCGGCCTTCGACCGGATCCAGCGGATCTTCCACAACGTGGGGGTCAGGGACACGAAGTGGATCGTCACGCTGACGGCAGCCACCTACAACGCGGGCGAGGCCCAGCAATGGCTGCCGAATCGATACGACCTGCTCGGGGTCGACGGCTACAACCGTGCGGGGTGCTCAGGGCCCTGGAAGACGTTCAACCAGACCTTCGCCTCGGCCAGGAACTTCGCCCGGCGCCGTGGCGACAAGCTCTACATGATCGAAGTGGGCTGCACGGAGAGCGGAGGCCAGCGCAAGGCGGAGTGGATCGCCGACGCACATCGGACGATCAAGAAGTGGCCCGAGGTCGTGGGGTTCTCCTACAACCACGAGCGCACCGACTGCAACTACTTCATCGACTCCTCGAACGCCTCGCTCAACGCGTTCTCGAGGATGGGCGCCGACGACGCCTTCCGCAAGCGGAACCGTCGCTGAACCGGTCTGACACCCCGCATGGGACGAGCCCGGCTGCGCCGGGCTCGTCCCATGCGGAACGCGAATCCTCGACTGCCCCTCGCCCGGGTAACCTCCCCGGCATGGCCGATCGCCGCCCGATCCTGGTGACCGGTTCCCATCGCTCGGGCACGGGGTGGGTGGGCGAGATGCTCGCCGCCTCGCCGGATCCGCGGCTCGCCTACATCTGGGAACCCTTCAGCCCCGTCGCCCGTCCCGGCATCTGCCCGGCACCGTTCGAGCGGTGGTTCGCCTACGTGACCGCCGAGAACGAGGGGCCCTACGTGCGCCCGATCAGCGACATGCTGGCCTACCGGTACCACCCCCACCACGAGCTCAGGTCGATCAGATCGCCCAAAGACGTGGGGCGGTTCGTCCGGGACTGGTCTGTCGTGAGTCGCCGTCGGCGCACGCAACCGGTCCCGCTCCTGAAGGACCCGATCGCGATCTTCTCCGCGCCGTGGCTCGCGGAACGATTCGATGCGCGGGTCCTCGTGTTGATCAGGCATCCGGCCGCGTTCACCCAGAGCCTGTTGGCGAAGAGATGGCGGCACCCCTTCGAGGACTTCCTCGCTCAGCCGCTGATGATGCGAGACCTGTTCGCGGATCGCGTCGATGAGATCAGGCGCTTCGCGGGGGTCGAGCAACCGCTCCTTGAGCAGTCGATCCTGCTCTGGAACCTGATCCATGAGCAGATCGTGCGGTTCCGCGACGCGCACGGAGAATGGCTCTTCCGGCGCCACGAGGATCTCTCACGCGACGCGATCCCCGAGTTCCGCGATCTCTACCGCCGCTTCTCGCTCACCTGGACCGACGAGACCGAGCGCGTGGTACGAGAGCATTCGGGTGCCGGCAACCCCGAGGTGACCGCTGACGCCGCGTCGCATCGACGCGACAGCGCGAAGGCGACCACCGCATGGAAGCGTCGGCTCGATCCCGACCAGATCGCCCGCGTCCGAGAGGCGACCGAGCCGACGTGGAGGGCGTTCTACAGCGATGGCGACTGGTAGCGAGACCCCCGCGTTCACCCTGAGGTCCGTTCGGCGCCGGCTCCTCGAGGGGTCGGCGTGGGTCTTCGGCGCGCGGGTGGCCACCCTGGTGCTGGGCGTCGTGGTCAGCGCCTTGCTCACCCGCATCCTCTCCAAGTCGCAGGTCGGGGACTACCTGTCGGCCGCGACGATGGCCTTCCTCGGCGGCGCGATCGCGCAGCTCGGCCTGGACCGGGCGACCGTCCGCTTCGTGGCCTCCGCGATGGGCGTCGGCCAACCTGGTCGCGCGCACGCTGCGATCCGGATGGCGTTGCGCTACGGCACGATCGGGGCCCTCGTCGTGGCGGCGGTCATCGCGCTCGGGTTCGGCCGCTTCATCGCGGACCGGGTGTTCGACTCACCCCAGCTCGCCTCCATGATGCCGGTCATCGCCGGCTGGGTGGTGACCCTCGCCCTCCAGGGGCTGTTCGTCGAGTCCTTCCGGGGCCTGCAGCGCTTCGGCGCCGCGACGATGCTGGACCAGGTCTTCACGAACGCGGCGTCGTCGATCACGTTCGGGGTCGTCTGGGTCGTGCGAGCCGACGTGAGCCCGGCCGCGATGGCCGCCCTGACCGCCTCGGGGGTCGCGATCGCCGTCGGGATCGCGGCGTTCCTGATGCTGCGCATCTTGCGCGGGCTCCGGGGGGAAGGGGAGCTCACCCGCTCCGAGATGTTCGAGGTGGCCCGGCCGCTCTGGGTCACGAACCTGGCGATTCTGATGCTCGGCAGCGGCATCGACCTGCTGATCCTCAACGCCTTCGAATCATCGGACGAAGTCGCCCTGTACGGCGTCGCCGCCCGCCTCGTGGTGTTCGTGGTCACCCCGTTCGTCATCTTCTCGGGGGTGATCCCGCCGATCATCGCGGAGCTGCACACCCAAGGGAAGATGCGCCAGCTGGAGAAGGCGCTGCGAGCCGGGGCGTCCCTCGCAGGCTTGCCGGCCCTCGCCGTGCTGGTGGTGTTCCTCGTCGCCGGGCCGTGGATCCTCGAGACGGTGTTCGGCGAGGAGTACATCGACGCGTATCCGATCCTCGCGATCCTGTCGCTCGGGCGTCTCTTCGCCGTGTGGGCCGGCTCGGCGGGGGTGACGCTGATGATGACCGGCCACCAGAAGACGATGATGAGGATCACCTTGTTCTCAGGAGCCGTGAGCGTGGGCGGAGGGATCGCGGCGACGGCGAGGTTCGGCGCGGTGGGCCTCGCGTGCGTGACTGCCGGCGCCCAGATCCTGCAGAACACGATGCAGCTGACGATGGTCAAGCGTCGCCTCGGCATCTGGACCCCGCTGCATCTGGACCCCCGGAAGCTGTACCGGTACCTACGACCCCATGGGCGTCGGGGCGAAGCGGCGGAGGATGCCGCGGAATCGGTCGCCGAGGTGCTGGTCGCGGAGGCCGACGAGCGGGGGGGCGATGGGCCCCCCGAGCGTGGGGGCGACGATCAGGATCCCGGTCCGTCGAAGGGCCAGACCTCGAGCCCGTGAATCGCGTTGCGCACGTCCATCGTGATGTTGACCGACGCGATGCGCTCACCGCCGTCGAGATCGTACGCGCTGAGCGTCGCGGGTGAGGATCCCCCGATCACGATCGAACCACCGAGCACGGCGAGTCCTCGGCCGAACGTCGGACGGGCGAGATCGCCGGGGAGGTCGGCGTGCTCGAGTAGCTCAGTAGGGTAGCTCGGCAGCGCCAGGGACGCACGGGTGTCGCCCTCGCGGTCCGCGAAGACGATGCGGTCGCTCTCGGTGTGGTTGAAGAGCACCCCGTCGCGGAACGGCCGCGCGTTGTGCGTGCCGTACGGCACGGTGGCGAACGCGGCGAGACGATCGTCCCGGATCTGCCAGAGCGAGCCCAGCCGCGTGCCGCACGTGAAGATCGCTCCCTCGTGTGGCCAGACGTTGTTCACATGCGTCGTGTCCGCGGGGTGCGGACCCCCCGGACCGTTGGGATCGTAGCGCTCGAATCGCGGTCGGGGTCGCAGTCCCACCCGTTTCATGGCCTTGGCGGCGGAGCCGTACCGAAGCATCCACGCGCGGGAGAACGACCCGGCGCGCAGATCGAACTCGAGCACGGAGTCGTAGCCGGTCGACGCCAGGTAGAGGCGATCGTCCGCGACGTTGATCTCGTGGCAGTGCTTCAGGTAGCGGTTGCGGAACGAACCTTGGCTCCGGAACTCGCGGTCGTAGACGAACACCTCGTCGCTCGCGGCGAGGTAGACGAGGCCGTCGTGGAAGGCGATGCCCCGCAGGCCACGGTCCCCCCCACGCCCTTCCCAGTCGATGTTCGCGTCGGACCAATCCACGACCTGCTCGAACGACTCGCCCTGCAGGTCCACGAGGTAGACCCCGCCGTGGCTTTCGCCTTGGTGCACCGAGCGGATCACCGAACTGCACAGCACGCGTGGCAAGGGAGGGGTCGGCATCGGGCCGGAGTATAGGGGAGCCCGCCTGGGGCTCATGGGTGCAGGGTCCTTCCCACCGCGGTTTCGTGGGTCGCGGGATGTCGCCTGTTAGCATTCCCCGACTTCCCCGACCGGAGCCGCGGCGAATCATGACGAGAGCAGAGTCGGATGACCCCACGGTCATCTTCCTGCACATCGGGAAGACGGCCGGAAGCACGATGCGACGCATCCTGCAGCACCAGTTCCCGTCGCGGCAGGTGCTCGATCTGACCCAGAAGATCCCCGACCCCAAGTACCGGCTGCGCCGCGAGGGCATGCCGGACCTCTTCGGAGCATTGCCCGAGGCCGAGCGGGCGCGACCCCGGCTCATCATGGCGCACACGATCTACGGACTGCATGAACACGTTCCCCGACCGTCGACCTACGTGACCCTGCTCCGCGATCCGGTGAAGCTCGTGATCTCCCTCTATCACTTCATCCTGCGCAGGCCCGCCCATCGCATCTACGACGAGGTGGCCGGGGCCGACCTGTCGCTCGAGGAGTTCATCCGGAACGGCGTCTCGCTCGAGGCGGACAACAGCCAGGTTCGTGCGATCGCCGGCGATCACTCCGTGCCTTACGGCGAGGTCGACGAGGCCATGCTCGACGCGGCCAAGGATCACATCGAGGAGCGGTTCCGCTGGGTCGGGTTCGTGGAGCGGTTCGACGAGGGGCTCGTGACGCTGCAGCGGACGTTCGGGTGGTCGAACACGTACTACATCCCCGTGAACGTCGCGTCCGGATCGAGGCAGCCTCCCGACCCCGACGCGCTGGACCTGATCAAGGAACGGAACAGGTTCGACATCGAGCTCTACCGCTGGGCCAACCAACGCATGGACGAGATGATCGCCGCCGACCCGGGGTTTGCCGGCGCGTACGAGCGGTTCCTACGCATGAATCGGCTGTACCGGCCGTGGGGGCATCTGACGTACACGTTGCCCAAGCGCGTTCACGACCGCCTCGTGACGCCTTCGTAGAGGGCGAGGAGCGCGGCGAGCCCCGCGTCCGGCCCGTACCGCTCACGCCACAGGGCGAACGCCCCGTTCCCGAGCCGAGTGCTGGTCGCGTCGTCTTCGAGGCGGCGGACGGCCTCCCGCCAGGCACCCGGTTCCTCGGCGGGCACGAGCAGGCCGGTCTCCTCGGGGACCACGCCTTCCGGGAGCGCGCCACGCTCGCTCGCGATCACCGGGACGCCACTGGCATACGCCTCGAGCGCCACCCGCGGGACGGCCGCCTCTTCCCAGCGGGAGGGGATCAGGACGGCTCGAGCCCCTCGGATCACCCCTGCCACCTCGTGGCCCTGCACATCACCGAGGAATCGGACCCCTGACGGAGCCGCGACCCGGAGTGGCTCGTCGGCGGGGCCGCTGCCCACGATCGTGAGGGGCTCGAGGGAGGGCTGGGAGGGCTGGGCCCCTCGCCATGCATCCAGCAGCGTATCGACACCCTTCTCGGGGGTGAGCCGACCCAGGAAGAGGAATCCGCGACCGGGGCCCCGTCGCCGGGGCGCCACCCCTGCGAAGTTGGGTTTCACCACGACGCGCTCGGACCGGTACCCCGCCCGGACGTACGTGTCGCGGATGAACCCGCTGACCGCGGCGTATCGGTCGACGGCGTCGAACGATCCGATCGCGCGGTGCGTCGTCAACGAGGTGGCGATCGTCGCGCTCCCGGCCACCGATTCGCGATAGCAGCGATGCACGATCCCGCGCCAGGGCACGTGTCCGACGCACTCCTCACACGGTCGGCCGTCCCTCGTCAAGGTGGCGGGGAGGCAGAGGAACCGGTAGTTGTGGAGCGTCACGACCACGACCGCGTTCCGACTTCGGGCCGCGCGCAGCACCCCGGGTGACAGTGACGGGAAGAGGTTGTGCGCATGCACGACCTCGATGCCGCGTTGCTCCACGATGTTCCGGACCTTCCGCGACGCCCGCCGTGACCAGACCGCATCGACCGCGGCACGCGCCTGCCCGGCGACGGAGGCGACGTCGGGCTCGGCCTCCCACGAGACGACCAGGTGACCCGCCGAGCGGAGCAGCTCGATCTCGTCCCGCACGACCCTGTTCTCGCCGGACGTGTCACCGGACCGATAGCGGTTGTGCAGCACCAGGATGCGCATCAGCGTCGGGCGTCGGTTCGCCGTGTCGTGGTGAGGTCGGTCCTCATCGTCGGTCCTGCGCGTCGAGCTGGGCGGTGAGGGCCGTCGGATCGGTCACCGGCAGCCGACACGAGAACCCTTCGCAGACGTAGGCCGTCGCGGTCCCGTCGGTCGAGGAGCGCCCCCGCAACAGGGGGACAGCCCGCTCGGCCGCGGCATCGTCGGGCCGCCCGACGGCGAGCACCAGGTTCGGTCGGAACCGTCGAAGGTTCGCCTCCGACACCAGCGACAGCGTGTCGGGACCCGCGGGGTCGCCAACGATCGCGACCTGGCTGCGCGGGCCGATCAACCGGTCGAGGACGCAGAGCGCTTGTCCGAAGGCCCCGGGTGCGCGTTCGAACGCGTCGCCGACGGCTCGGAGCGCTGAGACGGCGTCGGCCTCGAGATCTGCCTCGCCGGTGAACGCCGAGAGCCGCAGCAGCAGGTCGGCTGCGGCCGAGTTCCCGCTCGGCGTCGCGTTGTCGTAGAGATCCTTCGGGCGCACGACCAGGGCTTCCGCGTCCGACCCGGTCTGGAAGAAGCCGCCCCGCTCGCGATCGGCGAAGAGGCGTCGGAGGTCATCGGCGAGTTCCCTGGCGCGTTCGAACCACGAGAGCTCGAACGTCGTCTCGTACAGAGTGAGGCAGGCCGACGCCATGAGAGCATGGTCGTCGGCGAAGCCCGTTCCTCCCGCAACCCCGTTGCGCCAGGCTCGGAGCAGGCGGCCGTCCGTCCCGCGAAGGTGCTCGAGGACGAACGTCGCTCCCCGCTCGGCCGCCGTCGTGTACGCGGGCTCGGCGAGCGCGCGACCCGCCTCTGCGAGGGCGGCGATCGCCATGCCGTTCCAGGCGGCGAGCACCTTGTCGTCGGTCGCGGGCCGCACGCGCGCCTCACGAACCTCAAACAACACCCGCCGCGAGTCGTCGATCTCGGCAGAGAGATCGACCGGATCGAGATCCACGGTGGCCGATCTCCCCGCGCCCGCATCCGGGTTCCGAAGCACGTTCGTCGGCCCGTGATCGCCGATCCAGTTGCCCTCCGGCGTGGCCCCGAACGCCCTCGCGACCGGTTCGCCGACGAGCTCCGTGAGCTCGCCCCACGACCACGTGAAGTACCGCCCCTCGATCCCCTCGGAGTCGGCGTCCTGCGAGGAGTAGAAGCCCCCCTCGGGGTGCTGCATCTCCCGGAGCAAGTACTCAGCGGTCTCGGTCGCCACCGTTCGGTAGCGCGAGGAGCCGGTCACCTGCCAGGCCCGCGTGTAGAGCTGCAGCAGCTGGGCGTTATCGTAGAGCATCTTCTCGAAGTGGGGCACGTGCCAGCGTTCGTCGGTCGAGTACCGTGCGAAGCCGCCTCCGAGTTGGTCGTAGATGCCACCGCCGGCCATGCGGTCGAGCGTGGTCGTGACCATGTCGAGGACGCCGTCCACGCCGCGCACGGCCCGCCGCAGCAGGAATTCGAGCGTCATCGGTGGGGGGAACTTGGGAGCGCCGCCGAAGCCACCCCACGTCGCATCGAAGGTGCGTCGGAGGCCCGCGACCGCCGCATCGGCCAGCGTCCGGTCGAGCGACCCTCCGGTCGCCGGTGGCGCTGCCGCCTTCGCGATCGCCTGTGTGACCCGTTGTCCCTGCCCGACGACCTCGGCACGGCGTTCGCGCCACGCTTCCGCCACGCCTCGCAGCAGGTCCCGGAACGCCGGCATGCCGTGCCGAGGCTCGGGCGGGAAGTACGTGCCCGCGTAGAACGGCTCGCCCTCGGGGGTGAGGAACGCGGACAGCGGCCAGCCGCCCTGGCCCGTCATGGCCTGGACGGCGTCCATGTAGATCGCGTCCAGGTCGGGGCGCTCCTCGCGGTCGACCTTGACCGAGACGAAGTGCTGGTTCATGAGCGCCGCCGTGGCCTCGTCCTCGAAGGACTCGCGTTCCATCACGTGACACCAATGGCAAGCCGCGTATCCGATGGACAGGAAGATCGGCTTGCCTTCGGCGACGGCCTTCTCGAGCGCTTCGTCCCCCCAGGGGTACCAGTCGACGGGGTTGTGGGCGTGCTGGAGCAGGTAGGGACTCGACTCGCTCGCGAGGCGGTTCGGTCGTGGACGCGGTCGCTCGGTCATGGCCCGACCAGTGTGTCATCCGGAGCGATGAGCACGGCGGGCTCGATTCAGGCGTCCCGAGCTCATGCCGATGGAAGCGTATGCACGCCCGCATCCGCGTCCTCGTCGTGGGCCCCGGTCCCCGCCTGGTGCGCCGACTCGTCACGGACCTCCCGACACGCGGTCCGGTGTCGGTGGCGGGTCCCGTCGCCGACGCGGTCGACGCCGTGGACGCGCTCTCGCTCGGCTCGACCGATCTCGTGGTCGTGGATCTCGATCGCGCCGACGGGCGCGGCACCGAGGTGATCGCGGCGATCGCCGGTGCCGGCGGCGTCGGGCGGGTGCTCGCGGCGAGCGAACGCGGTGGCCCCGAGGTCGCAGCCGATGCGCTGTCCGTCGGGGCATGCGGGGTCCTGCCGTCCGGCCGCGACGGATCGTTGGTCGAGCTGTTCCGGCGTGCCCTCGCCGGAGAGCTGGTCCTCCCGGCGGAGGACCTGTCCCTGCTGGTCGACCGGATCACGTCGTCCGTCCGCGACGATCCGGGTGGCGCCAACGCCCTCGAGAGGCTCACCCGTCGTGAGCGCGAGATCCTGCAGACGCTCGCGGCCGGTGCGTCGACCGCGGACGTGGCCGAGGCGTTCGGCATCAGTCCGCTCACCGTGCAGAGCCACGTGAAGAGCATCCTGGCCAAGCTCGGTGTCCACTCGAAGGTCGAGGCCGTGCGCATCGCGTGGCGGCACGGCCTGGCCGCGACCTCGCCCTCACGCGCGGGCGCGGTCACGGGTGCGGGGTAGCGTTCTTCCTCATGGATCCCCAGGCCGTTTCGGTCGTGATCGCGGCCGGCCACGGCGTGGTGGGCGAGGTGGCGCGGCGTGCGTGCGCAGCCGAGCCGGGCCTGGTCGTCGTGGGAGAGGTCCGCGACGGCGCGGCCCTGCTCGAGGCGTGCCGCACCCTTCGACCCGATGTCGTCGTGCTCGACGAGGCCCTCGACGGAGGTGGCCCTGAGCTCCCTGCGCTCCGCTCGCTCCGTGAGGAAGGCGTGGCCGTCGCCGCCGTGGTCCTGACCGATCGCACCGACGGCGCCTCGGTGCTGTCCGCGCTCCGGTTGGGCGCTCGTGGGTACGTGCGCAAGGCCGCCGGGCTCGCCGCGGTCGGGACCGCCGTGCGGACCGTGGCCGACGGCGGTCGGGCGATCGAGCCGGAGTTCGAACAGGCGGCCGTCATGGCCCTCGGGCGGTTCGCGCGACAGGCTCGGGAGGGGTCCGAGGTCCAGGCCACGCTCACGGCTCGTGAGCACGAGATCCTGATGCTGGTGAGCCAGGGAATGACGACGCAGCAGGTCGCTCGCCGTCTCGGCATCTCGCCACGCACGGTCGAGACCCACGTGGCGAAGCTGTATCGCAAGCTGGGTGTGCGCACCCGCGTGCAGGCGGTCGCTCGGGCAGTCGAGCTGGGTCTGATCGAGCCTTGATGACCCGGCGAAGGTAGCCGGGCTGTCCGCCTGACGCTCAGCCGCTGACTCATCGCTGCCGATAGGGGAGACGGCCCTCGAACGGGCCGAAGGCCCAGCGTCCATCCGGAGGCACCGTGAGTCCACGCCCCACCACGACCGCACCACCGCGCACACGCCGGCTCGGCGTGGTCGTCGTCGATCCGTTGCCGGTCGTTCGAGCCGGTCTCACGATGCTGATCGACGATCGCCCCGACATGGAGGTGATCGCCGAGACAGGCACGGCCGATGAGGGCTTGGAGATCGTGAGCCGCGTGCGACGGTCGCGCGTCGTCATCCTCGTCGGGCTCGGCCTCGGGGGGGGCCATGACGCGTTCTGGCTGATCCGCACGCTGCGTGAGCGCTTCCCGGCGCACGCGATCCTCGGGTGCGGCGCCAACGCCGATGCCACGACGATCTCGCGAGCGCTCTTCATGGGCGCCGACGGGTTCGTCGACAAGAACATCGATCCCGTCGAGTTCCTGCAGTCACTGCGGCGTGCCGCCGACCGGGAGATGGTGCTGGCCGGGCCGGGATCGGTCGCGGTCGGACAGATCGCCGAAGGCATCGAGCGCCGGCGTGACCTCGACGTGCGGCTGACCGTGCGGGAGCGACAGGTGCTGAGCGTCGCCGCCGAGGGGCTCACCGCGCGTGAGATCGCGGACCGCCTCGGAGTGCGAGAACGAACGGTCACGACGCACCTCGCGCGCATCTACGGGAAGCTCGGCGTCGGCAGCCGACTCGCCGCGATCCGACTCGCCGCTCGGGCCGGCCTCGTCACCGTCGGAGTGGCCGAGTAGGACTCGTCCGGCAGGTCCGGTCCCAGCCCCCGCTGGTTACGCCGGCACCGGGCTCGTCGAAGTCGCCAGATCGCGGATGAAGAGCAGGCCCCTCTCATCCTCGTAGGCAAGGATCCAGGCCGGGTCCTCGGCGAGGGCACCGACGAGCGAGGATCCGTCGGTGGGAAGCATGACGGCGTCCACACCCCAGGAGTCGAGGACCTTGTGGTAGTCGTGCCCTCCTGCGGCCGCAGTCTGATACTCCTGCCAAACGGATTCAGGGAAGATCTCGATCCTAGAGTCCACGAAGACGCGCACGTCGGGTGAGGCGAACTCCACCCATGAGGCCCAGGGTTGATACACGAACACCCTAGCGCCAGCCGGCAGTTGGCGATCCGCGGCAGCGACCAACGGAGCAGGCGGCATGCCGCTCACGATCGGGCGTCTCGGCCCGACCCAGGGGAGCGCCGCAACTAGGGCCACGCCAAGGACCGAAAGGATGGCGCCGTTCATTATCCGTGCCCCGCGCGGTGTCTCTGACGCCGAAGAACGACCGGGGATCATGGATGCCACGAGCGGCATCACCGCGACGATCCACCACAGCACATTTCGCTGCGCGCTGAGGGCGAGTAAGGAGAACCCGACCAGCCACGCAAGGTCGAGCCAGCTCAGAACCCGCCCACGACGAGCGAGGATCCCCCCAAGCGCAACGATCGCACTCATGAAGAGGGCCCCACCAAGCGTGTCGATGGTTGGGGGCCTCCACTCCTCGACGGCGTTTCGGATGATCGGATCGGTTGCGAGCGATGAGACGTAAGCCCAGACGTTCGTACCGAACGGACTGAGCAGGGTCGCGGCGATCGTCGCTCCCGCCACCGCGATCGTCGTCTTCCAGGTTGGGCGTCGTTGCACGACGTCTTCGAGCATCGCGAAAGCGACCACGGCGACGGCAAGTACGAATGAACCATGCAGATTGACCCAGAGTGCAGTGATGAAGGGGATGGCCCACATCGCCCATGGATGCCTCTGCCGGACGGCGAGAACAAGGACGCATGCGGCGAACAAGACCGCACCGAGCATCTGTGGACGGAGCGCGAGGTATGGCATGGCGACGATGTACGCGATCACAGTGACGGCACACGCCGTCCGCGCTGATGCTCGTTTGCTTCGGCACGACGCGTAGATGCTGAGTCCCACAGCGGCAGCGCAGACTCCCCGAAGCACGACGAGTGCCGGGAATCCGCCGACATCGTGAACGGCGGACAGGAGCACCTGCGCTCCCCATTGCTGATCGACCCACACTCGCCCATCTGCGCCGAACGTCATCTCGTCGACCCTGGGGATCGCATGTTGCGCTCGGATCAATGAACCGATGCGCAGGTGGTACGCAAGGTCGATCGTGGGCAGGCGCGCCAGCAAGGCGAGCAGGGCGGGGGCAACCACCGCCAGCGTGGTCCAGACATCGTCGAGCGTCGGTCGACGATGGATCCTGTGGCCATCATCGACGAGGTCCGCTTGCCTTCCCAGGGGGTACCCGGTCGTCTCGGTCGAAGTGGCCATCCGTGGGATGCATCGACTTCCTGCGCGTTCAACTGGAGTCCATCGCGAAGCGTACGTAGGAATACGTAACCGAGGTCAGTGAAACATGGAATTCCCTGGTCAGAGGGGTCGCCCTACCTTGTTGTTGCGCTCAAGCTTTCGCGCCGAAGGGTCGAAAACCCCTTCGACAGGACGGGATTCGAGTTCCGGAGGAAGGGGGTGCAATACATGCTTCGTCTCTACACGGGAGTCACCACCTGGTGGGCCGACCTCAAGGGTCGTGCCGCCGAGGAGGGTGGTGCAACGGCGGTCGAGTACGCCCTCATGGTGGCGTTGATCGCGGTCGTGATCATCGCGGCCGTGACCTTCATCGGCACGTCGGCCGACTCGCAGTTCGACAAGGTGGGCAGCGCGGTCCAGGGCGCGTGACCCCCAACAAGAACGAGTGACCGGTTCGCCGGTCGCTCGCTCGTCCGGAGCCGCGATGGCGAGCCCGAACGAGCGAGGGACCGGCGGAGTCGTGTGGGTCGAGAGATCCACGGGTTCGGATCCGCGGGAGATCACCCGTAAAGGCCGGAGATCTCCGGCCGATGGATAGACATCGCAGATGTCCATGAAAGGAGCAGGAAGATGAGGTCACGCGGTCTGGTGGTCGCCATCGCCGTGGTCCTCGCCATCGTGGCGGCGGCAGCGGTCATCCTCTACACCAACGGGGTCAAGAGCGACGCCGTGACCGGAGGCGCGCTCTCCGTCGTCGTCGTGTCCAAGCAGGACATCCCCGCGAACACGAACCTCAACCCCTTGATCGACGAGGGCGTGTTCAGCGAGCTGAAGGTGCCGACCGACGCGGTCGTCGGTGGCGCCGTCACGAGCGTCACCGAGCTGCGCGGCCAGACGACGACCGCCCCGGTGCTGGCGAACGAACAGATCGCGATCGCGCGTCTGTCCAGCGGCGAGGCTCCCAAGGGTGGCTCGCTCGGCATCTCCGAAGGCAACGTCGGACTCCCGATGGTGCTGGAGGGCGGTCCCGCCGGCTACGGCAACATCCAGCGCGGCGACAACGTCGTCGTGTACGCGACCTTCAAGGAGGGCGAGTTCGTGCAGAAGGGCGCCCTGCGGCAGATCCTGTCGCCGGCGCAGCTCGCGAGGGTGCTCCAGAGCGTGGGGAGTGCCGGTCCGATCGTGCAGATCCCGTTCCAGTTCACGGTCGCGGTGGTGCCGTCGGCCCGGGTGCTGAACATCCAGAACCCCGTCGCCGTCGAGGGCACCAACTTCAGTGAGACCGACATCCCGGTCACCTTGGACCTGTCGCCCGAGGACGCGGAGGCGGTCTCCTACGCCCTCGTCAACGCCGACCTGGTGAACCTCGGTCTGCTGCCGCCGGAGAACGAGGACGGCTACAGGGTCGAGGCCAGCCTGGGCGCATCCTACGAAGACGTCGTGGGGGCGAAGGGGGCATGACCGAGGCCAGCGTCGTCGCCGTCGGGACGCCGCAGTCCTTCCGCCAGCAGCTGGCCCGGGCCATCGAGGTCGAGCCGGAGGAGGTGGGCTGGGTCCAGTCCGCGACCGCGGCAGAGGAACTCCTGATCCACGCGTTCGGTCCGATCGACGTGCTGGTGCTGTCGCCGGAGGTCAAGGAGCCCGACGCGCTCGGTCTCGCCGAGTTCGTCGGGCGCCAGGCCCCGGGCACCGCGATCGTCATGGTCCGCGATCACACGTGGAACGGCCTGCTCCCCGCCGCGATGCGGGCCGGCATCCGCGACGTGGTCGACATGACCCAGGGGACCGAGGAGCTGCGGGACGCCGTCGAGCGTGCCGTGGTGTGGGCCTCGAACCTCCGCTCGGTCGCCGTCGTCCAGTCGGAGAGCCACGGCGGCCAGCGGGGCAAGATCGTCTCGATCTTCTCGTCGAAGGGCGGGGCGGGGAAGACGTTCCTGACGAGCAACCTCGCGTGTGCGATCGCCGAGGTGACGGGCCAGGACACCGCCGTGGTCGATCTCGACTTCGACATGGGCGACGTGTTCACCTACTTCGGAAGCGAGCCGCCATCGAACATCCCCGACCTGATGGCCCTGGGTGAGGGTGCCGATCATGAGCGCATCCGCACCGTGGGCCTGCAGCTCACCGAACACCTGTGGGCGTACGGCGCCCCGGCGGATCCCACGGCCGAGGCGCCGGCGGGTGAGGCGATCGGGAAGTTCCTGCGCGCGATGCGCAACGACTTCCCGTACGTGATCGTCGACGCCTCGGTGGACTACTCCGACTCGGCGCTGGTGTGCTTCGACCTGTCGGAGCTGATCTGCTTGATCACGAGCCTCGACGTCGTGGGTGTGAAGCACCTCGGCAAGGCGCTCGACACCCTGCTCCAGATCGGCCTCCCGCGCGACCGGTTCCGGGTCGTGCTGAACCGGGCCGACTCGAAGGTGGGGTTGGACGCGAGCGATGTCGAGCGGGTCATGAAGGTGCGGGTGGACGCGATGATCCCTTCGAGCCGGCTGGTGCCGACGTCACTGAACAAGGGCCGTCCGGTCGTGCTGGACGAACCATCGTCCGAGGTGGCCGTTGCGGTCAGGCAGCTGGCCGGCAAGTTCGTGGACGGAGTGGGCGCGACCGACAGTGTCGCACCGTCGAACGGGGAAGGCCGCAAGAAGAAGCGGCGCTTCGCCCGAACCTAGGCAGGGAACGAGGAGAGGAGCACCCCAGATGTCGCTGGCAGACAGGCTGGCCAAGTCCCAGCAGAAGGACCGGATCGCCGAGGTCCGGACCAGGGTGCAAGAGCGCCTGGTCGAGGTCCTCGGCCCACGGCTCTACGACTCGACGCTGTCCGACACCGAGCTGGAAGGCCTGGTGCACCAGCGCCTGCGCGAGCTGCTCGACGAGGAAGAGAACAGCCTCTCCGCCCAAGAGAAGCTGCTGGTCGTTCGCCAGATCGGCGACAGCGTGCTCGGTCTGGGCCCGCTCGAGCCGTACATCCGTGACCCCGAGGTCACGGAGGTCATGGTGAACAACTGGGACACGATCTACGTGGAACGCGCCGGCAAGCTCTTCTGGACGGGCACGAAGTTCCACGACGAGCAGCAGCTGCGGCGCACGATCGACAAGATCGTCGGCAAGGTCGGCCGCCGCGTGGACGAGGCGTCGCCCTACGTCGACGCCCGCCTGCCCGACGGTTCGCGTGTGAACGCCGTGATCCCGCCGCTGGCCCTCGACGGCCCGGCGCTCACGATCAGGAAGTTCGCCGCCGACCCGTACCAGGCCGACGACCTCGTGGAGTTCGGCACGATGAGCTCGGCCGTCGCCAAGTTCCTCGAGGCGTGCGTGCGGGGCCGCACCAACATCATGGTCTCCGGTGGGACCGGGGCCGGGAAGACGACGACCCTGAACGTGCTGTCGTCGTTCATCCCCGACGACGAGCGCATCATCACGATCGAGGACGCGGCCGAGCTGAAGCTGCAGCAGCCGCACGTGGTGCGTCTCGAGTCGCGCCCGCCGAACATCGAGGGCAAGGGCGCCGTCGTGATCCGCGATCTCGTGCGCAACTCCTTGCGTATGCGTCCCGACCGCATCGTGGTGGGGGAGGTCCGCGGCCCGGAGGCCTTGGACATGCTGCAGGCCATGAACACCGGCCACGACGGGTCGATCTCGACGATCCACTCGAACTCGCCCCGCGACTCGCTCTCACGGCTCGAGACGATCACGATGATGGCCGGCATGGAGCTCGGCTCGCGCTCGGTGCGCGAGCAGATCTCCTCGGCGATCCAGCTGATCGTGCACCAGTCCCGCCTGAAGGACGGTTCGCGCCGAATCACGCACGTGACCGAGGTCGCGGGCATGGAGAGCGACGTGATCACGTTGCAGGACATCTTCGTGTTCGACTTCTCGGCCGGCATGGACGAAGACGGCAAGTTCAAGGGGCGGCTGAAGTCGACCGGCCTGCGGCCGAAGTTCCTCGACAAGCTCGCCGAGCGCGGTGTGTACCTCGACGCCGAGACGTTCGCCCTGGAGCCGAGGGGGGACGCGTGAGCGCCCTGATCGCTGCCTCGTTCTGGAGCTCTCCGGTAGCGCAGATGGTGCTGGCCGGGTTGGTCGGCGCGACCGTGTTCGTCGTCGGCTGGCTGCTGCTCGGCACGGCTGCGCGGGCCAAGAAGGATCGGCAGATCGCGGCCCGTATGGCGGTCGTCAGCGGCGCAGGGAACCTCTCGCAGCCCGTGGGCGTCGCGACCGAGTCGTCGCAGGGGTGGATCCCGCAGCGGGTGACGAGGTTCGGCAAGCGGTTCGCGGAGTCGCGAGGCTTCAGCGACCGGCTCGATGCTGAGCTGGAATCTGCTGGCGTCAGCGTCCGTTCGGGCGAGTTCGTCGTGCTCTCGGTGGTCGCGTTCGTGGTCGGGGCGGTCGTCGGCGCCGCGGTGCTCCGCGCCGGGCTGCTGGCCCTGATCGCGGGTCTCGCGTGCGGCACAGGTCCGACGGTGGCCCTGCGCATGGCGCTCGGCAAGCGCACCGAGAAGATGCGTGAGCAGCTGCCCGACGTGCTGACGATCATGGCCAGCTCCCTGCGAGCCGGCCACAGCTTCATGCAGGCGCTGGACGCGGTCGCCCGCGAGATCCCGCAGCCGGCTGCCACGGAGTTCCAGCGGGTCGTCTCGGAGATCCGGCTCGGCCGTGCGACCGACGACGCGCTCGAGGCGCTGGCGATGCGGGTTGGCAGCGCCGACTTCAAGTGGGCCGTGCTCGCCGTGAACATCCAGCGTGAGGTCGGCGGCAACCTGGCCGAGATCCTCGACAACGTCGCCGACACGCTCCGGGACCGCGCGATGATGCGCCGCCAGATCCGGGTGCTGACGGCAGAGGGACGCCTCTCGGCGTGGGTGCTCGCCGCCCTGCCGGTCGCGATCGGCCTCTACATG